>JAZSIT010000019.1:0-3197 GCA_045533895.1 Eubacteriales bacterium | reverse complement strand
TGCGGATGAGGCATATTACGCCGCAAGTGATTTCATCCTTCTCGACGGATACACCGTCCGGTTTACGTCGGACACGGATAAGTACGACGCCGCTCTCACCGTCATCGACGAGAACGGCAGTGTGATATGGGAACAGAACGGCGTCTTTATTGGAGTGATAGGATAAGGCCTATCGTTAGAAAACGCCAAATGATATAAAGATAATACTTTATAATATATGCAGATCATTATATCTTAAAAAAGGGGATAGATAGGATGAAAAAAAGATTTTTAAGCATTTTACTTTGTCTGGCGCTTGTTTTCGGCGTACTGCCGTTAGGGCTTTTAACCTTACCGGCGGCGGCAACCGAACCGCCCGAACTCACTAACCTTGTAGGCAGATGGGACGGCGAACTGTATAAAATTTCTTTCGACCAGGTCGAAGGCGCCGAAAAATACAATTTTAACTGGAGCATGACCATGAGCACGACCCGTTATGCCAGCTCCTACGTCGACACGGTAACCGAAAGTATCACCAAAACGTATTTTTATATCGGCAATAATACCGACCCGCCTTTTTGGGTTACAATAATCGCCTATAACAAATACGGCGAGCAAATTGCCAAATCCACCCTTTATATTAAAGCGCCTTTCGAGGCGGAACTGGACACTCCGAATAATGTCTATTTATCGCCCACCGGTGTGCTGGTCTTTGACCCGGTTGAACACGCAGGCGCCTATGAAGTGGATCTGATATATAAAAGCACACACCTTAAAACATATCAGTATAGTAAAATTCCTTCCGCCGCGCCCTGTGTAGATATGAGCGACTGGGTATGCGAAAAAGACGGGGAAAATTTTACAGTCGTGATAACCAGCTACGCGGAGGGCTTCCCCGATACCCGTTACGGTAAATACAAAGAAAGCACATATACTCACAGCATTAAATACTCCTCCGAAACCGCGCTTTCGGGCTCGGTTACCATAAACAGCGACAGAACCGTTACATACGGGCATTATCTTAAATATCTTAACGAGCGTACAAGCACGCCGCTGCATCTTCAGTGGCAGCACTATGATTCGGACGCCGAAGATATCGAAAACGCCTGGGTAAATATTACCGAATCGCAAAAGACAAGCTACCCGGTACAGGAGCTTCGCGTTATCGTTACCGCGGACGGTCATAACGGCTCGGTTACAAGTAAAGACAATAATTATACCGACAAATACCACCCCTATGTGGCGACCTCTTTTAAGGACCTTGTAAGGGTGTTTAACCGCGACCACGACAACGACAAAACCATTTACATTAAGCTGGGCTGTGATATAAGCGTTACCGGTTCTTCGGGTTATCTCGAAGCAACAGGCGGCGATGTTGACCTGGACCTTAACGGTTATACTTTATACTATCGCGGCACAACAAAGGCGCTTATTCGCGCGGGCTACATATATGCCGGAGAGCCGGCGGAAGTTTTTATACGCGACAGCAGAAGATACGATTCAAGTAAGGGCGAGTGGGTAGACGGCAAGGTTATCTTTGACCATAACCAGTACCATTATCACTATGGCGGTTCAACGCCGTACCAAAGCGGCGATTATCTTGAGTACTGCGGTCTTACCACCGCGGTGCTTACCGGTGATATTACGGTTTACGGCGGCGTTTTTATAAACGAATCTCATAAAAGTTACAACGCCGCGCCCAAACGCGAAAGCGGGACCTTACGCGAGTACGTTTACGGGGAATATACAAGTTTTGATTACAACGGTCTTAAAATGTACGGCGGTACATTCGAGTCGAGCCGGCCGGTTTGTCTTGAAAGCAATCCCGACGGCGACGAGTACGGTTTTTACGGCGGCACCATAAAATCAAGCGGAGAATGGGCGGTCGAAGTCGTAATTATGGACAAGGAAAACTACTCGCTGCCCAGTTTACGCAATATTAAGGTTATAAACGAATCCGATAACGAGCAGATTGCGTTTTTGAATATGCGCTACACCAATATTTCGGGCGATGTCGACTCGACAAGGGCGTTTGCCGACCTTAACAGTTGCTATTTATCGGCTGCCGCTTCGTACACCGACGGCGTTAAAAATTCGTTTGCAACCCAAAATATGCTTTTTATTATCGACAAGGTTGCGGGACCGCTGTTTAGCGACACCTATGAAATTAAAACCGAAATCGCCCTTAAAAGTCTTGAGTTTGATATTACCGAGCCGGTGGCGGGCGAAGCCCCCGATTACACCTTCGAGGGGCCCGAAAGCGACCTTTATTCCACAAAACTTGTTTGGAAATATGAGCGTATGCCTAATACCTTCAGGGAACTTGAAGATAAAAACGCTCCGTTCAGAACAGGGCTTTACTACCGCCCCGAAGTAATACTGACGCCCAAAGACGGCGTAAGTATAACCGGTATTACCGGCACCCACACCATAGGAAGTCATGTGGCTGATATGTATAGCAATGACGGAAGCTATTATTTCTATTCCAATTACCGCCTTAGCGACATCTATTTTGATATCTATATAGGCGGCACGCAGGTCGGAAGGCTCAATAAGGGCGACGTTATAGGCGACGGCGGCTCGGTGCAGTTTTTTGAGAAAGGCGAATACCTCGCCGACCCGTATTTCAAAAACTCCAAAGTCCTTGTATTCAACAATTTCAATATGATAAAGGACGATTACACCGTATTCGATACCGGCTCTACGCAGTACGGTCTTGTTAAGGCGCAGATACTTATAAACGAAGATATTGCCGTAATAATTAAAGGTGAAAACAGTTTGGGCAGCGAGTATTCCACCGCCCACGGTATCTGCCTTGGCAGCCGCAATTATATTAACTTCTACGGTGACGGCAAGTTTACGGTAAACGAAGCTTATAACGATAACGACGCCATGATAGGCTTCGGCACCTCGGTCTCCTTTAACGAAGACGTCGAGTTTGTACTTAAAGGCAGATACGGCGCAAGAATGGAATTTGACAGCGACAACGCCGGTTTCGATTTGTGGGACAACGCCAAGGTTACCTGTAATTCCTACCAGACCGAAGACAATAAAGACTACCCCGCCCTTAAGGTCGGCGGCGATATGAGGATCAGAAACCACGCCCAGCTTATATGTATTCAACAGGATAACCAAGACGCGATGTCTACCTGGGGCGACAATTTCCCGGTTGAGTATTACGATATAAAAATACTTAAAAAAGGCGAATTCGCCAATTC
>JAZSIT010000120.1:0-15988 GCA_045533895.1 Eubacteriales bacterium | reverse complement strand
AAGTCCCGTGGATGCGCACGTTGCGCCTGTTCCTTGGGAAATGCCGGGATACAACGACAGAGTTATTATGGCTGCCGGCGCATTTACACAAGGCTCGTCTATTGAGCTTTCCTGCGACGGTCCCGTACGTCCTCCCTTCATAGCTTATCTGCAAGGCGGTCTTACATACGAAAGCGGAAAATACGGGATATTAAAAGCCGCACAGACCGTGATTGAATAAAAGTAAAAGCACCGCAAACGCGGTGCTTTTCGATTAAGTATTAACAATTAAATAAGAAGCATAGGAAGCAGAGAATAATAATATTCGCCGCCGTATGCGCCGCCCATAGCAGCAAGTATACCAAGGATAGCACTGAAGCCGTACAGTGCAAGATAGATCATAGCACCTACGAAAGTAATGAAGCCGAGAATAATACCTATAAGGCCGAGAATATTACCGATCTTAACCCGAGGGTTAGTTACGCCGCCGGTAGCCGCAAGATACTTCTTTGCTTTGCTGCGTGCAACAAAACCGAAAATTGCGCCGAGAAGACTGCCGATGACTAAAGACAGTATTCCAAACACCAAAACGGGAGTTGCGGAAGGAGCGGTCTGAACGGATTTGTTAGTGTTGTTGTCCATAACTTTCTAAAATTTATATTATTAAAATAACATCATTGTGGGAAGCATAAAGGAATACTCACTAAACAGTATAGTAGTGATGGCTACGCCGTAAATAGCAAAATATATAATATAAATAGCGATATAAATAACGTAAACTATCAAGGCAATAATACTGAAAACAAGGGAGATTTTTGAAAGAATACTTCCTACCTTAACCATACCGCAAGTTTCACCGTTATTTTCAGCAAGAAACTTTTTTACCTTACTTTGAGTTATTATTGCAAGGATAAGAGAAACCAATGCTCCTACATAAGGAATATTCCCCAGCGCCATCGAAAGAATGCCGAGCACAAGAACTGCAGACGGGCTTACGGTTTTAGGCGATGAATATTTATTAGAAACATAATCGTTGTTGTTCATGATAAAACCTTTCTTTTTTTAAATTATTATAGCACTAAACATAAATAGCTTGATGTCATTTCCCCAAAAAGTGAAATCAACAATCCGTAATACCCAAAGATCAGCGCGAAATATGCAATATATGCAAACCAAAACAAAGTATAGGCGATACCTGCGTAAATGCCGACCTTTGACAAAATACTGCCGATCATTACGTGGGTGCAGTTTACATAATTATTTTCCTCAAGATACTGTTTAACCTTCTTTTGGGTGATGATACCGAGGATTATTCCCGGAATTCCATAAGAAGACAACGCGGCAGAAATAATACCCATTGCCAAAACGAAAGAATATGTAAGGGGCATTTTGCCCGATGTATCTTTTGTTTCCATACTATTCATACAGTACCTCCAGACAATATAATTACTACAGTCATTATAAACATTATGCCATTAAAATGCAAGGCTTTTTTGACAAAACAAGTCTTTTTTAGATATGAAAATACAATATTCATATTTTTATTGCTTTTTAACCGAATTTGTAGTACAATACACTTTAGGTGTGCAAAAACTCAAATACAGTTTGCAAATATTCCTCCAATTTGGGAGATGCGGTAATAAACGCAGAATGTTTTGCGTCGGGAATCGATACATATTCCGAACCCAAAAGGCGCGCCAATTTTTTCTGCGGCTTGGGACGGACAACGTTATCCGAACCCGAGTTTATTAAAAGAGTTTTTGCCTTTATACCTTTTATCCCTTTTCGGGAAAGCATTCTTTTACCCACTGTTACCGCCTCATGCATCCAACGGTTTGTGGAACACGAAGTCTGATAACGCTCGTCGGAAAGTCTTATATTAAGATTATGTCTAAAGCGGGGATAACTGCTGTCGTGGCTTTTTTCAAAAGGGTGGTTTGGATTAAAATCCGAAGCGTACTTGAATCTTGCGTCCCAGCCGTATTTTTTGCTCTCGCTTTTGAGCAACAGCTTCAGCACCCAAACGGGGCACTTCTGCGTATAAGGCATTACCATCGGCGAGGACAGCACAGCGCGTGATACGGTATCTCCGCAACGCATAAGATAAAGAGTTGTTATACTTCCGCCCATTGAATGGGAGAAGATGTTTATATTGTTTTTTCCTGCGGCGGGAATAACTATGTTGTTTACAAAGCATTCCAGATCGGAAACATATTCATCAAAACTGTTGACATGGGCAAGCAAATAACCTTCCACTTCCCTTTCGGACAACCCGTGCCCGCGATGGTCATAGGTAAACACGTTATACCCCGCATTTATAAAATACCAAACAAGTTCGGTATATTTTATGCAATACTCGGTGAATCCGTGCACGATAACTATACTTCCTATAGAGTCTTTTACAAGATAATTTCTATAAAAGAGCTTAGTACCGTCGAAAGAAGGCATATACCCCTCCTCCGCAAAGCCGGATAATGTGTTTTCTATCTCAACTATACGCGCAGAAAACTCTTCTTCGCTTATTACATTGGTTTTTTCCGGTGTGTAAAGCATACTGTTGACTCCATGTTGGTGTTTTTACAAATATTCCGTAAAAAGGCGGTGATAATAATGGCAAACAAGAAAAAAAGGATTTTGAAAAAAGTTTTGTCTGCCACTGTTATTATTGCCGTAGTATTGGTATTTTTTTCCTTCGGCGCAACGAAGGTTATATATGATTCCTGCTTTCCTCGCTACGACGGAAGTGTTACGGAAACCTGCACCGAACTTGACAAGCTTAATGAAACAAAAACAAAAAACGTGTTTTCATCCGGTAAAAACAAGCTGACAGGATATCTGTTTCCGCCGTGCGACGGTAATTCCGAAAGTCTTATAATTCTGGCGCAGGGTATGAACGCAACTTATTCCGATTACCTGTGGCTGATTAAAGCATTCGCAGACAACGGTTACGGTGTGTTTGTATTTGACCCTACCGGCTGCGGCGAGAGCGAAGGTGACAGCGCCATAGGCTTTCCGCAAATGCTCAATGATCTTGAAGCGGCGCTTAGTTTTCTTAAAGAAAACAACAATTTCGGTTACGACAGTCTGTTTCTTTTCGGACACAGCAGAGGCGGCTATGCAGTATGCTGTGCAACTGCCTTTGAATACGATATTACCGCAGTGGTATCGGTTAACGGTATAAACAGTGCTATGGAAGGCGTGATGATGCCTGCGGTAAAGGTGATTGGAAATATGGCGTACACCAATTATCCCCTTTTGTGGTTGTACCAAGCGCTTTTGTTCGGCGCTGACACAGTTGATGCATCTGCAGTTGAAGCCCTTGTTAACACCGAAACGCCTGCACTGGTAATACACGCCGCAGGAGACGCTGTGGTGCCGGAGGACAGATTTTCCATTGTATCCCACAAAGAGGATGCGGCACATAACAACGTGGTATGGCTGCCGAATTACGGTCCGGAAACAGAAAACGCGCACACCAATATTCTTTTTGATGATAACGGAAAAGCAAATTCCGATTTAATAAAACTGATAACAGATTTTTTTGATAAAGCTGCCGCAGAAAAAGCGGCACGGAGTAAAACATGAAAGAAATCGTCCTGATACCGGCTTACAAGCCGGACGAAAAGCTGGTTACGCTTGTTAAGCAACTGAATAATGCCCAACTTAACGCAGTAGTGGTTAACGATGGAAGCGGAAGCGAATATGATGAGATATTTGGGCAGGTTTCCGAGTTTGCCGTGGTGGTTTCTCATCCCCACAACTGCGGAAAAGGCAGAGCGCTGAAAACGGGTATAAAATATATTTCCGAAAATTTTAGTGAATGCCGCTTTTTCATTACCGCAGACGCAGACGGTCAGCACCGTGTAGAGGATATTCTGCGCGTAAGAAGCGAACTTGAAAATGGTTCGGAGTTTGTTCTTACCACAAGAAAACTAAAAAGAAATATTCCTTTCCGCAGTAAATTCGGTAATGATCTTTCCCGTTTTGTATACACCCTTGCAACCGGAAAATATTTTTCGGATAACCAATCGGGACTGCGCGGTTTTTCCGTTGATAACGCCAAGTGGCTGTCGGAAGTTAAAGGTGAAAAATACGATTACGAGATGAACATGCTGTACTATGCGGCAAAGCAGGCTATCCCCGTTACCACCCTCGACATTGAAGCGGTGTACATAGACGGAAACAAGTCTTCTCATTTCAATCCCGTGCTGGACACCGTTAGAATTTACAGATTACTTTTCAACTCTGCAAAAGCATCTATCATTTCCGCAATCGCTGCACAATTGTTTGTTTTTTCCTGCTTCTTTATTCCGGACACCGCGTATGATTTTCTTTATATAACCGCCGCAGGACTGCTTGCCGCGCTTATAACCTATCTGTTAAACAAATTTTTGTTGTTCAAAAATGTAGATGTGCGGGACGGATTGCGGACGCTTCTGTTTACAGTGGTGCGGTATGTAATATACACTATATTTGCTGCGCTTATAATCAGCATTTTCCCCGTCGTTCCCGTTTACCTCGCTTTTGTTATTTGCGTAATTATCGGACTTCCGGTCAGATTTTATTTGCACAAATACGTTGACGCACTTAATTAAGCGCGTTTTCGATAGCTTTGTCAAATCCGCTTTCGGAAAGACGCATTACCTGTTTAATACACGAAACTGCGGTGCTGCTGTTGGCGGCACCGTGCATTTTTACCACCGTTTTTTTGGTTCCCAAAAAGGTGGCTCCGCCTCGGGAATTAAAATCAAATTCATTTGAAAGATATTTGCACAGTTGGTCTCCGTTTGTATCGCCTCTTGAATCGAGGTACGCCTTTGCAATAACGGCAGCTATTTTTCCCGTCGCTTCGGTGTTTTTTAATATCACGTTTCCGGCAAAGCCGTCACAAACAATAACATCGGCTTTATTCAGCATAACATCACTTCCTTCCACGTTGCCAACAAAATTAAGTTTGGAAGTTTTCAAAAGATCGTAAGCTTCTTTGGCGCATTGGTTTCCCTTCCCTTTTTCACTTCCGGTGGAGAGATTGGCTACGCGAGGAAAAGTAATGCCATACATGCTTTGCATAAAAGCACTGCCCATTTTGCCGAACCTTAAAAGATCGGCGGGCGTACAATCCACGTTTGCACCGCAATCCACCAAACAAGTATAACCGCCGTTTATATTTGGCAATGCGGTGGAAAGCGCAGGATTGCGCAAGCCTTTTACAAGACCTAATCTGCAGATAGTACCAATAAGCAAAGCGCCTGTGTTGCCTGCAGATATAAGGCCGGCGCATTCGTTATCCCGTAAGTATTCCAGAGCAAGCGCCATTGAAGTATTATCGCATCCGCCGAAAATACACATTGGCGGTTGTTCGTTTGAGATAAACTCGTCAGTGTCAATAAGCTCATACTTATCTTCGGAAATACCTTTTGCTTCCATAACGGAAGAGATGAGGGTTTTGTCTCCCACCAATACGGGAACAATTCCGCCGCAGTTGTTCATATATTCAGCAGTACCTTCTATAAGGGGAAGCGCGCCGTTATCGCCGCCGAGAGTATCTATAACTATCTTTTTCATTGGCTAAAATCCTTCATTATGTATTTCGGGAATGAGTTTTTCTCATTCCCGATACTTTATTATTCGATTGATAATATAAAGCTGTAAACGTCCTGACCGCCGCGTACGTATCCGCATTCAATAAGGGGATAATTTGTCTCAAGCAGCTCTTTAAGCTGTACAAGTTCTGAATGAGTTACATCAGACCCATAGAACACAGTTATAACCTGCTTGTCATCGATATCATCAAGTTTTTCAAGAACACCCATAACAGCAGAAAGCTTATTGTTGCAGGCACAAAGAAGATTATCGTTATCAAGTCCGATATAATCGCCTTTTTTAACATTTATTCCGGAAACACAGGTATCTCTTGTTGCTGTGGTAACGTATCCTGTAGTAACGTATTCAAGGCAGGAAGTCATGCTTTCAATAACACCCTCAACCGTTTCTGCAGAAAGATCCATCATAGAAAGTGCCGAATATCCCTCGGCAATCGAAGAAGTCTTTATTACACGGACATCAGACTCGGTAAACATTTCAGCAGCCTGACGGGCGGTAAGAAAAACGTTTGAGTTGTTGGGAAGCACGATTATGTTTTCGGCATTTACCTTGCGGAACGCGCTTATAAACTCGTCTGTTGAAGGATTTTGTGTCTGACCGCCGTCAACGATAGCGGTTACGCCGATTTCGCTGAAATATGCCTTAATTCCGTCTCCGGAAGCGGCGGCAACTACCGCATATTTTGTTTTGGGCGCGGAAGCAACATCCGTTTCGCTGTGCTGAACGGACATGTTTTCGATTTTTACATTTATAAACTCACCGTGACGAAGCCCAAGTTCAAGTGCTTTATTGGGTTCAAAGGTATGAACGTGAACTTTAACTATATCCCCGTCCCAGACAGAAACGATAGAATTACCGATTTTTTCAAGTTCCGAAGTAAAGGCTTCGTGGTCAAAGCTTGAAACGGCGCCTTTCGCATTGGTGAGCAGCAAAATAAATTCGGTACAATATCCGTATTCAAAAACAGAATCCGCATTAAACCCGTTGCCTACAACGGAAGGAGAAAAATCCATTAAAGCAGTGTCTCCGTCCTCGATAAGCTCGCCCCGCAGTGCCATTTCCATACCCTCAAGCACACAAAGGATTCCCGCTCCGCCGCTATCCACAACACCGGCTTCCTTTAGTACGGGAAGAAGTTCGGGCGTATTTGCCAGTGAACGGCGTGTTTCTATGCAGAGCTCAGTAAAACATTCCTCAAAAGAAGAATACTTTTCGCTGTTCGCTGCGGCATGTTTGATTCCGTCCTTGAGAACGGTAAGCATAGTGCCTTCAACCGGATTGAGCACGGATTTATATGCGTATTTAACGCCGGAAGTATAAGCAGAAACAAAATCCGATATATAAAGCTGTTCCTTATCTTCACAACCTTGAGCAAAACCGCGTATAAACTGCGAAAAGATTACACCGGAGTTACCGCGGGCGGACATAAGTGTATTTTTGGAAAAGGCACTCATATACTCTGCAACGTTATCCGTCAAAGTTGCGGCAAAGCCGCCCTCAAAGGTTTTCGCCATATTTGAACCGGTATCCCCGTCGGGCACGGGAAACACGTTAAGATTATTAATAGTGTCGATATTCCGTTTTAGATTTTTATAACCGTTTTCCAGAAGGACTTTTAATTCCCTTCCGTTTAATGGCATATCATGCATTTTATTTTATTCTTTCCCCTCAATAGTAACCTTTTTACCGTAAACGTACGTTATAAGCGTGCCGGGACCTACCGACGCGCCAACAATGGGACCGATGTAATCGATATAAACTTCTTTGAACTTTCCAAGTGCCAGAACCTCATCACGAAGCTTATAGGCGTTTTCAATATCATCTGCGTGAGAGATATATAAAACGCTGTCCTCGATATTCTCCGCAGCGTTTACAGTATCCAATGCCATTTCCTTACGGGCGTTGGATGCGCCTTTTACTTTACGGTAAGCATAGTTGCTTCCTTTTACATCAGATATAATAAGCGGTTTTACACCGAAAATATTACCGAAAAAAGCGCTGGCTGTCTTGACACGACCTGCTCTGCGCAGATATTCAAGGCTTTCAACTGTACCGCACTGGTTTACCTTAAGCCTGTTTTCTTCAACCCAACCTGCAGTTTCTTCAATAGTTTTTCCTTCGGCGCGGAGTTTCGATGCCTGCATAAGCAGGTAACCCTGACCGAGAGAACTGATAAGCGAATCCACACAAAATATCTTTGCGTCCGGATACTCTTCCTTCAGCTCTTCCGAAACCACACTGGCAAGACCAACAGAGCCGGACAGTCCCGAAGAGCAAGAGATATAGAGAATATCTACGCCTTGCTTAAGCCAATAGGTAAAGACATCGACAAACTCGTTGCGCGGTACCTGAGTGGTCTTGATTACCGCACCGCCGCGCATCATATCATAAAACGCCTTGGGCGACAACTGCTCCCAATCCAGAGAAGCGCTATACTCAACTCCGTCGATGACGAAATTCATCTTCAAATATTCGATATCGTATTTCTGGCGTATCTCTTTGTTAAGATCACAAGTGGAATCGCCGATAATAACGTAGTTTTTCATTATTCTAATACTTATTTCCCCGCTATTTTCTGCATTATTGCCTTTTCTTCAACAAGTCCTTCGGAAATAGGTTTTCCGTAATAGAATGCCGCGCAGAGACCGGGACCGATGGAAGCGCCGCAAGCCATACCTACGTGAGTAATAATAACTTCCTTGGGGCAAATCTCTTTTTTTATCATTTCCGCCAGAGTTTCTGCGGCGGCGGCACGGTTGGAATGTGCAACGAAAATAATGTTATTCTGCGGGTCAACAACAGTTTCTTTAATATATTTAACAGTAGCGTCAAGAGCGGTACGCTTGCCCTTGAATTTAACGATAACCTCTGAAAGACCATTGGAGTTGAAGTCCGCCATGGGGTTAACGCCGACCAGTGTTCCGAAAAGTGCCTTGAAATTGGATATTCTGCCCGTCTTTACAAGGAAGAACAGATCGTCCATAGGACCCATCTGGTGTATGCAATGGCGAATATTGTTGATATAATCTGCAGTTTCCTCAATAGTTGCGCCATCTTGACGTTTCTGCCCCGCCAAAACGGTAAGCAGCGCCATGGAGGTGGAGTAACGGAGAGAATCTATGCATATTATTTTTCTGCCGGGATATTTTTTCATAAGGTCCTCGGCAATACGCATACAAAGGCTGTAGGTACCGGAAAGAGCAGACGAAAGAGAAATGCTCAGTATATCTATCCCCTGTGCGAGATATTTTTCAAACACCTCATAGCCTTCCTGCTCGGTGAAAGTAGAGGTTTTATAAAGAATGTTTCTGCCGCTCATGGACTTATAAAATTCCTCAGGTGAAATATTTCCCCAGTCTAAATCGGCGTTTTCAGCATGTCCATCGGGAAAATATACCGTACCGTGGAGATAATCCGGTATATCGAATCTCTGTCTGAGGTCTGCGGTAAGATCGCAGGAGCTATCGGGTATGATCACAAAATTATTCTTCATATATTTTCCTTTCGTCCAATATCTAAACTTTAACATTATAAATATAACATATACTTGGAGATTTTTCAACAAAAATTTCAAGTAATTATAATTTTTGTAGTGCAAAAAAATTAAAAGTATGTTATAATACAAAACGATAAATATAACACGGAGGAAAATACATTGCTGTATCTTTATATTGCACTGAGTGTTATTCTTTTAAGCGCCATAATCGGCGTTGGAATAATGCTTAAGATCACCGTTCCCATATCCAAAAAAGTTTATATGGACACTCTGGTCCGCAATTCGCCGGATAAGTGGCAAAGAGTATGCTCCTGCCCCGAAAACGAGGAACAGCTTGAGATGTGGAACACCGGCTGTGCCTGGGCGGAGGAAAATAAACACCGCATGCGCGAAATCAGCATTGAAAACGACGGGCTCAAACTTTACGGCGAGCTTTACGATTTTGGTTCCGACAGATGTGTTATCATCCTCCCCGGCAGATGTGAAAGCCTTAAATATTCCTACTATTACGCCCGTCCTTACGGCGAAATGGGTGTGAGCGTTTTTCTGCCTGACCCGAGAAGCCACGGAATGAGCGAGGGTGTTTACAGCACCTTGGGCGTTTGTGAAGGAAAAGACGCCAACGCATGGGCAAGATATCTTAACGAAAACGAAGGTATTAACGAAATATTCCTCCATGGCGTTTGCGTGGGAGCAAGTACATCAATATTCGCCGCAGCAGACGAAAACATGCCCGCCTGCATTAAGGGCATGGTAAACGAAGGCTGTTACGTTAATTTCTACGAGACCTTCAAAAACCACATGATAGCGGACGGACATCCGGTTTTCCCCGTTTGCGGAATGGTAATGCGACAGGTTAAAAAGCACACCAGTGTAGATATTATGAAAAAATGCCCTCTTAATTATGTCGGCAAGGTTAAGATACCTACCCTGTTCATATTCGGCGAAAAGGATATTTATACCGTTCCCGAAAAGAGTAAAATCTTGTTTGCCGCTTGCGGAAGCGAGGATAAAAAGCTTGTGTGGTTCCCCAAGGGAGGACACAGCCACCTGCGTATAAACAATACCAAAGAGTACGACGACGCAGTGAAAGAATTTATAAAAGCTCATTAAAAAGTTACCCCAAGAAGCCTTGCGGCTTCTCGGGGACCCCGTCATTACAAAACCGAGAGCGTTTTTGCCCTCGGTTTAGTTTTTTATACGGTTGCGCTTTCAGCAGCGGTGCCTTCAATAGGCGCTGCATCGCTTTGAGGAATAGGCTCAAGCTTAAGCATGGTATAAAGGTATATTACCTTCGCCCAGCCAAAAAGGAAAACATCTAACACGGTTACAACAATAGCAGTGGTATTATTGCTCTTTTTGTCTGCTTTGAAAATGTTCAGCATATCACGGAAATAAGCGTATTCAAACAGAGCGATAACAAATGTAGGCGCTAAAGATAGCACGGAAGTTGCCAAACTCAACAGCATTCCCAGTCCCGGAATGAAATTAAGAAACAGCGAAATTATGTCAACTATTGTGTTGCCGCATATAGCGATACACAGGTATATCCAAAAAGAAGTGAAGCGGTTTTTAAGAGTAATCTTTCCATTAAATACCGATACAGGTTTATCCACCGCCATGTCTGCAATGACAAACATACGAAAATATTGGGGAAGAACGGGTATCCAAGCAAGAAAAGCGTATTTTCTGCCCAGTTTTTTAGAAATCTTGTATACGGGAAAGGACGCCAGCAGATATTGCACTACTGCAAAAATAAAGCCAACCACAGCGGATATAATGGAAATTAATAAAATAATTCCGGCGTAACCAAGATCCGCAAATTTGTATCCAAGGTTTAATACTTGAATAATTCTGTCAAATATACTTACAACTTCCTGTGTGTCACCCATAATATGACTCCTTAACATTTTATTAATAATTTATTATACATTGCCACATCTGTATTGTCAAGGAAAAACAAAAATATCTTTCCTCCTTGTCGTTATAATACTTAAGCCGTTGTCTTTTCCGACAACGGCTCGTTTTTATCTTATATTATCTGTATCCGCTGGTAGATTCCTGAATAGTGATATTGTTCAGGTCGTAGCCCAGCACCTCAAGCGCCATTTCCAGCTCGTAATAATTCTTCTGATACTTCGGTCCGGTGATAACAGCCTTTATTGCGGAAGCGGGAAAAGCAAGTGGAACGCAGGTGTTTATCATATTCTTTTTTGCGTATGCTTTTATTTTTTTGACACACCAGCCCTCGGGCAGGTTTTTGACCTCATGAGGGTATTCGTATATAATACGCTTTTCATTTTCGCTTCTGTAATGATGAGTTTTATAATATGCGCCGGACTGATAAATTTCCTTAATACGTCCCATAGTAGCGTCCATAAAAGCGCGCCCGCCGTTAAATCCGCCGTTTACAAGAAAATCGTATATTTCGGGAATGTGCTGCTCAATATCGTCCTCACGGACATACGATATGGCGTGATATTCCAATCCGTCTGCATTGGAAACAGATATTAACTGATTTTCATCAAATCCAATGGCAACTCCATGACCGTCATCTGCAAAGGACACCCACTGGCTCACCGAATCCTGATTCTTGCTGAAGCAAGCAACGTAATAAGGATGGGCGCCGAGAGGACGTTCATAAAGCTGAATTGCACCGGGCTGTCTGGCAATCTCAAACAGACTTCCGAGAACGCGTTTGTGATCGACATCGTAATCTTCCAAAAGATTAAAAAACATATTGTATACGCCTGTAAGCTCGTTCAGATCATTAAGATTTCGGATATCCGTCATCCAAAGCTCTTTATCCCGAAGGATTGCGAGTGCTGCAGTAACGGTGCAATAATAATAGACCAGATTATTGTTCATATTATATCTCCTTCAGCGTTTAATACATATAATATTATAGCATTTTTCTTTTATTTTTCAAGCACAAAGTTATTTTAGCAAAGCGTTGAGCAGTCCCTCACAGCCATCATAAATATCGCGGTAAGCAATATCAAAACGGTCGGTATACCAAGGGTCGGCAACGTCGCCGCGTCGGAAAGTATAATCCATAAGCTTGCGTATCTTCTTTTGCTTATCTCCTTTAAGTATAATATTCATACTGCGTATATTAGAGGAATCCATACCGACAAAAAAATCGTAATTATCATAGTCTTCCCATTTAAGGCGGGTTGCCTTCTTTCCGTCGCAAGCTATACCGTGAAGAGCAAGCTCTTTGCGCGCAGGCGGATATACGGAATTTCCTATCTCCTCATTGCTTGTGGCTGAAGAAGCAATATAAAACTCGCTTTCCAACCCTCTCGCCTTAACCATATCCTTAAAAACAAATTCCGCCATAGGTGAACGGCAAATATTCCCCAGACACACAAACATTATTCTTGTCATTGTACGTCCTCCTCAATTACTTCGAGATAAAAGCCGACCGGTCTGAACCCATCGTTGCATTAAATCATTGCCGAGTGTGGGTTCTTCATCCGGCCATCGAAAAAATTTTCCTTATGCGCCTTTTTATTTATAATACCACACCGGAAAGATAATATCAACAAAAACAAATGCCAACATCACCATTATTTTGGTCGGTAAATTTTGAATACCTGTGTTGACATTCTCTTTTTCGGCATATATAATAAATATGAAAAGAAATTTTTATTACAAAGGCGGTGGAAAAAGAAAGTTGAATCTTAAATTAAAAGAAAAAATAAAAGAATCTCTTTCCGCCGTTCTGCCCATAACCGGTATAGTTCTTGCCCTTACGATATTTCTCGTTCCTCTTGAAATCGGCACTATGGCTATGTTCTTTGTAGGCGCGGTAATGCTCATTCTGGGAATGGGAATGTTTCAACTCGGAGCAGAAACAGCCATGTCCCCTTTAGGTGAAGGTATAGGCGCTTCGCTTACAAAAACCAACAAAGCAATTATTGCGGCACTTATCAGCTTTGTAATGGGTGTTCTTATTACTATTGCAGAGCCCGATCTTCAAATACTTTCAGAGCAGGTTCCTTCTATTCCCAACAGCACAATAATTTTCACTGTGGCTTTTGGCGTCGGTCTGTTTCTGGCATTAGCAGTAATGCGTATAATACACAAGATAGATTTATCAAAAATACTTATAGTTCTTTACACCATATTACTGATATTCTCTTTCTTCGTACCCAAAGAATTTCTCGCAGTTGCTTTCGATTCCGGCGGAGTTACCACCGGTCCCATAACGGTTCCCTTTATTATGGCGCTGGGTCTGGGACTTTCTTCTATGAGAGGAGATAAATCCGCTTCAAGCGATAGCTTCGGTCTGGTAGCCCTTTCCAGTATCGGTCCTATACTTGCCGTTATGATACTCGGCTTTTTCTACAAGCCTGACGGTGCTTCCATATCCGAAACGGTAATTCCCGAAGTATTTACAATGCAAGACGTTGCAAAAGCTTTTATAATCGAGTTACCGCACTACGCCAAGGAAGTACTTATATCAATGCTTCCTATCGTTGTTGTATATGCGATTTTCCAGTTGTTTGGAAAACGTTATCCGAAAAGGCAGCAGCTTCGTGTAATCGTAGGTTTTGTTTATACATATCTGGGTCTTGTTCTTTTCCTTTGCGGCGTAAACGTTGGATTCGCTCCCGTTGGAAGCCTGCTGGGCAAGGTGCTTTCTGTTGGTTTAATAAAATGGCTGCTGGTTCCTATCGGAATGCTTATCGGTTACTTTATTGTAAAAGCCGAGCCTGCTATTCAGATACTCAACCGTCAAGTACAAACGGTTACCAACGGTGCCATATCCGCAAAATCAATGAACCGCGCACTATCAATAGGTGTGGCTTTAAGTATAGGTCTTTCCGTGTTGCGTATTCTCACGGGAATTCCTATTCAGTATATAATTATGCCCGGTTACGTTATCGCACTTGTAATGAGCATGTTCGTACCCAAGATATTTGTCGGTATCGCTTTTGACTCAGGCGGAGTTGCAAGCGGTCCTATGACCTCCACATTCCTGCTTCCTCTGTGTATCGGATGCTGTCAGGCGTTGGGCGGAAATATAATGACAGACGCATTCGGTGTTGTTGCTTTGGTAGCACTCTCCCCCCTTATCACCATACAAATGATGGGACTCGCTTACCGTGTCAAGCTTTACAAACAGCACAAGGCTGTTACCGCCGAATACACGTTACCCGATAATTGCGATATGATTATTGAAATTGAGGAGGAATTTTAATATGAGTTCCGGAAAAAGAAACGACTCCTTAAGGATACCCGTACTTATAACCTCACCAAAAAAAGCTGATAAAGCGGCAGAAATATGCCGACAGCGTAATATTTCCACAGTTTACCGTATCAGCGCCGTGGGTACTGCACCCAACGATATGATCGATATACTGGGTTTGGGAAGTCCGGATAAAGCGATAATCGTTACCGCTTTGCCTAAAGCCAACGCCGAGGAACTGCTTTTGATATTCAAAAAACAGCTTAAACTGGGTGCTGTAGACAGCGGTATCGCTTTCACCCTGCCGATAAACGGCGCAAGTGCGTTACTCCTTCACATTATGGATAAGCAAAACAGCACTCCTCCTCAAAGCAAAAACACGGAAAGAAAGGAAGATAATCACATGGCAACTACGCATTCTCTTATATTGGCAACAGTCAACCAAGGCTTTAGCCAGGAGGTTATGGATGCCGCACGCACTGCAGGCGCAGGCGGCGGTACTGTAGTACATTCCCACCGTGTAGGCAACGAGCATGAGGCGAGCCTTTGGGGATTAAGCTTCCAAGAAGAAAAGGATATGGTAATCATCGTTGCGGATAATAACAACAAGCTGAATATAATGAACGCTATCAGCGAAAAATGCGGTATGAGCAGTGAAGCAAAAGGCATGGTGCTTTCTATGCCTATCGATACCGTAATCGGCTTGGATTGATCAATAATAACCAAAACAAAAAATCGTCCTGTTCTCGCATAAACAGGACGATTTCTTTTATTTTAATTTCTTAGGCTCGTTTGAAATACCAATTAAATAATCCGCAGACAAATTATAAAAACGGCAAAGCAATATAAGATCATCAATTTTTAATTCCGCTCTTCCTGCTTCAATGTGATTATAACCCTGCTGTGATTTATTAAGCACTTTTCCGACATCCGCCTGTGTAAGATCTCTATCCTCACGGACACTTCTCAACCGTTCTCTGTAATTCATATGCAACTCCGATAAAAATTTGTGAGTTCATAGTAGCATACTCACGAATTGAGTATTGACAATTACTCAAAGATTGAGTATTATTGTAGGGAATACAGTTAAATGGAGTGATGTTTTGTTGAAATACTATGAAGAATACGTGCCAGAGACTCTATCAGTATATGAATATTTGGTAAGAGAATGCAGTGAATATATGAACCTTGACGCTGTACGCTTTTACGGAAAAGCGTTTTCGTATGAGCGAATGCTCAAAGAAATAGACAGAATTGCCAAGGCATTAATTGCAAGCGGTATTCAAAAGGACGACGTGGTCGCTTCGTCGCTACCCGGCTGTCCCGAAGGGATCTTTTTGATCTACGCTATTAACAAGATAGGCGCCATATATTGTGCCTTTGATTGCAGAGCGAGAAAAAAAGAAATTGAAGATACATTAAATACCTTTAAGCCTAAGCTGTGCTTTATCCCTTCCTTCCAAATCAAGGAATTCAGTAATATCAAAGAACATTCTATTGTATGTATAAATATTACTCATTCATTAAATTTCTTTGTAAAAGCTGCTTGCTTTACGGCAGATCTTTTTAAAGGGAGAACATTTTTATGCATGAAGCACAGGAACTTTGTTTCCTATGATACCTTTTTGAGCAAAGCGGAAAAATGCGAAACAATCCAGGCAGATAAAAGCACTGAAAATGTTTTTGGATACTTTTATACAAGCGGAACTACG
>JAZSIT010000167.1:0-2331 GCA_045533895.1 Eubacteriales bacterium | reverse complement strand
GCGGAACGACCGTAAGTTGTGGGTGCAAGCGATATAAGAACCTTGAAGGTCAGAAGATTGGAAAACTGACTGTATCTGGCCGCTCTGACAAGTACGGATCCAGAGGCAGGCGAAAAACACAGCTCTGGGAATGCAGATGCGGATGCGGTGCCATTACATACAAAGCAACAGACACCCTTACAAACCCGGATATCAGTATGTGTCAGGACTGCGCTAATAAGTATGCTGCTTCAAAGGCCCGTGCCAATGCAGGTTTTCTCGATGGAACGCAATTAACTAAGATTGTGGATATGACACCAACTGCTGCTAATACCAGCGGTGTTCGAGGTGTTTACTACGAGAAAACAAGCAATAAGTGGCGAGCACGATTACGGTTCAAGGGCAAAACCATGAGTTTCGGATCGTTTACCCGCTTTGAGGATGCCGTATTTGCACGCAAAGAAGCCGAGAAAATCTATTTTGGCGAATTCCTGGAAGAGAACGGTTTAGAACTAAAAGAATATACCGAGGAGTAATATATGTGGAAAAGGAATTACTGCTTGTGTTGTCAGAAAAGGCCGGCTGCAAGTACCTGTCTGATCTCAATTATGTAGTTGATAAAAGCCGGTTAAAGTCCGAGCTGAAACAAATTCCACCACAGGATTTCCCGATAGAGCAATGGATCATGCGGTGAAATATCTTACTGGTCAAAACAAAACTTTCGATTCCGCTATCGAGTATAAAGAATTATTGATCACAGCCGAATTTATCAAAAGCCAACGGGCGTAACATCCTTTTAAATTTTGCTGATCATCAGTGTGATTCTTAATGTGGTATCTGTAATCATTATTGTTGTTCCTGCAATTAAGAAAAAAAGCAAAGAGAATCAAAAACTACCCTATTAATTAATAAATTCCCAGCCGCATTTTACGGCTGGGAATTTTTGTCTCAAGAAGGGGGATTAATTACAAGGTGTTTTGCATTAACCTTAAGAATTTAAAGGAGAAACTTGCAAAATGCTATTAAAACAGATGAAAGAAAAACACCGAAAGCCCTCTCTTCTTCGTGCCGTTTCATACCGAATCCCATTACCGGTAACAGAGGTCGTACTGTTTCGCAGTGGGGACAGTTACACCGTTTGCCCACGCTGCGACAGTCTCCTGGATAGGGAATATATGGGATATTGTGACTGCTGTGGGCAATGCCTTGCCTGGGAACTGTTAGACTACGCGAAAGTAGTCTATGCCCCCAGAAAGAAATGAATTAATAACAACAAGTGGTTTGATATATTCAGATGGAGTGCTTGAAAAGCTAACAAGGACTCTATATTTTTTGAGAATCCCTCAAAAAATAATTATAATTGCGGAAGAATAATCTCTGACAGTTTAATATACTCTGTGTTTGGCCACATAACTATTCACTCCAAAAAAGAGAAAAATGTTTATTCTACCATAACTAAAACATAAACACCGATATATGCAGAAAGGCCGTTGGTGCAATAAACATCAACGGCCTTAGATTATTCAATCGCTTTACTA
This sequence comes from Eubacteriales bacterium, assembly GCA_045533895.1. Lineage (GTDB taxonomy): Bacteria > Bacillota > Clostridia > Oscillospirales > CAG-382 > SFLA01. The sequence continues at coordinate 814 of JAZSIT010000167.1, read as the reverse complement.
GGTATAATAAATTTATTTTGACCCGCATTTTCTAGAATGTTTGTCGCGTTCAATTGTCTCGGAAATAGCCCGACGGATAAAATCACTTAGTGTTTCGTTGGTAGTTTCCACATGTGCGCTAATGGAGAGCTTTTCTTCGGGGGATACGCGTGTTTGAAGATATTCTTGCTTTTCACGGTATTTTTTACGTGCACGAATTTGTGCTTCGGTAGGGGACATTCTTCTCACCTCGCGTATTAGTATATCATAGAGTTGTACCAAAAGAAAGATATGCACATGTGCATAAATTGCACAAAAATGCAGATAAACATTTGTGCATAATTCTACTTGATATGCGCATGTGCATATGGTATAATACATATGGAAAATAAAACAACGGCAGTGCAAGGGAGCGCCAACTCCCATGCACCTGCGCAGGTGGTACAAGCACCTACACAACGGGATTACCCCGCACCGCAGGGATATTATATCCGTTTTGCAACTATTTTGCAAGAGGGAAAGTGTATCTTAGCGAGGTTCCTCCCGGCTATCATACTATGATCTGCACCGTGTAGAGCTATCAGCCCTGCACGGTGTTTTGTTTTCTCTATAACAAAATTAGGAGGAAACACTATGGTAAACAAGAGATTTTTGACAGCCAACGATGTAGCAGAGTATATGGGCATCTCGGTGCCTATGGCCTACAAGATTATTCGTCGCCTAAACGACGAACTGGTGGCCGCCGGTTATATCATCGTTTCCGGTCGCATCAGCCGTAGCTACTTTGAAAAGAAGATCTACGGCGGCATCGCGTAGGAGGTGAACATATGCCTGC
>JAZSIT010000136.1:0-3096 GCA_045533895.1 Eubacteriales bacterium | reverse complement strand
ACCAATGATAATACCGAGGTTTGGTCGCCTTATTTATGGCTGTTTTGGCAACTGGGGAAAGATATAGAACGGGCGCTTTCCTCTTGGCGTTGGTTTGACTCTGTACGCGAAGACGCAAGATATAAATTCTTTTACGAGAAGGCAAAACTGTTTGCAGAAAAATAGCAAAAACTAAACCGCACTTCAATTTCAAGTGCGGTTTGATTTTTATATAAGGTCCCCAAAAATGCAAAGCATTTTAGGGGTATTTTTTTATGGGGTCCCCAAAAATGCGGAAGCATTTTAGGGGTAATTTTTTTATGGGGTCCCCTAAAATGCAAAGCATTTTAGGGGTAATTCTTATCTTCCAAACTGTTTATTAAGCCATTTTATTGCCATATCCACCCAGCGAGCGAGGTAGGGATCGTTATAGCTTACGTCTGCGGGGTTGGTAGTTTCATCGGTGCATATAGACATACCGTGGGGGCCGTGGGGGAAGACGTGCATCTCAAAGGGGACGCCCTTTTTATACAGCGCGTTTGCAAGGGCAAGGGAATCGGCAAGGGGGACGCATTCGTCGGCAAAGGTGTGCCAGATAAACATAGGCGGGGTATTCTTGTGCACCATATTGTCGGTATAAAGATGCTCTGCCTGCTTTTCGTCGGGATACTTATCCAAGCCGAGAAGAAGCTGGAAGCATTCGGGGTGGGAACGCACCAGAGGATAACAACACATCGCCGCGTTGGGACGGCAGTCAAGGCCTTCAAGGGCGGGGTCGTTGTATGCAGATGCTATCCAGGCGGAAAGGTGTCCGCCTGCAGAAAAGCCGATGGTTGCGATATTATTTGGGTCAACATTATATTCCTCCGCATGGGTGCGGATATGGTCGATAACACGGGCAACATCCTTTAAGGGATTCTTATCGCGGGCGTTTTCGCCAACGCTGTAAAAGAGTGTAAAGGTGTTGCAGGCTGCCGCGATAAACTGGTTTGCCACCGGTTCTGCTTCGCGGGGGGAGCAATAAAGATATGCGCCGCCGGGAAGTACAACCACCGCAGGGCGGGGACGTACGGGAAGGTCGGGGTGAGTTTTTGCTATATGGGCGTCAACGTAAACGCCGTTGCCGAAATCAATTCTCATTATTTTTACCTGCTTTTACTTTTTTATAGATACCGTATGCGCAAAAAGCCACAACGGAACAAATACATAAATACAGCCATACGTCGCCAATCAAGGTATACAAGGTAGTAGTATTGCAGGAAAATGTTTTTCCGTACAAAATGTCCTGCACCATAGGCTCGGTCTGGGCAAGGGTGTTGCCCCTCGGGTCGATAATACAGCTTATACCGGTGTTTGCCGCGCGGACAACGGGTCTGCCCGTTTCAATGGCGCGAAGGACTGAAAAGTTTTTGTGCTCGTATACACCTCTGGTAGATTTATACCAGCTATCGTTGGTGGCGACGAATATTATATCCGCGCCATTCTTCACACCTTCACGGGAAAAGTCTTGGAAAATGGAATCAAAGCACACAAGGGGTGCGAAGGTGTAGTCGGCGGCTTTTATAACAGCAGGTTCCTTGCCTGCGGTAAGCATTTCCGCCAGGTTCATATCTCCCAGCACGGGAATAAGATTGGTGAGCAGTTCGCCGTAGGGAATAAACTCGCCAAAGGGGACGGGGTGCCGTTTGTCATAGCGGTTGCTTATGCTTCCGTCGGGATAAACGGCAACAATAGAATTATAATAATTATCGTCATCTCCGATAACAAGCACGCCGGTAAGAATGGTTACGTTTTTTTCTCTCGCTACCTCTTTAAGGGGATAAAGTCTTTCACAGTTTTCGCCGCTATATGCGGGGAAAGGGGATTCGGGCAAAAACATTATTTCTGCTCCCTCGTCCGCCGCCCTTTCACACAGAGAAACGTAAGTTTCCACGATATAATCGTAATAATCGGGGCGCCACTTGTCCTCGCTGGTGACACAGCCTTGGATAACGGCGATGTTTTTTTCGTTTTCGGTTTTCGGCTGTGCATAAAGAAGCACCGTGCCCACAGCAAGGTTGCAGGCAAGAATTCCGCATGCTATATAAAGCAGCTTTTTGTCTGCCGTAACAAGCCACATTCCCATATATCCCGCCACTGCGGTAACAAGGAAGGCGATAAAATAGCTTCCGAAAAGGGAAGATGTTTCCACCATAGGCAAAAAGGACGCTTGTCCCACCGCAACCTTGCCCCAAGAGAAGGACAATTCTCCCAGAGCCAGTACCCATTCGGTCGTCGTCCACAAAGCGGCAAAGCAAAGGGGAAGAAGATATTTGTTTTTCGGCGCGAATTTTACAAGCCACATCACTCCTCCGCAAAGGAGGGAATGATACAGCGCGATACCTATACAGGCAACAATAACTATTGTTATCCCTTCGGATGGGGTAAAGTTAAACCCTTCAAATGGATACAGTGCCAAAAACCAATAATAAAGGGGAATAAAGAACCCGAGGCAAAAACAGTATGAGTAACGGAAAAACGCCTTTCTCTCGCAAGAGAAAAGCGCAAAGAAGTACAGCGCAAGTCCGGGGAAAGCGAATATAAAGGTATAATCGCTCCAGAACTGCACCGAATATATTATTCCGGCGGCAATACAAGTTATTGCGGGGTGCTTTTTAATAAAATCAGTTAAGGTCATTAAGCATTTTTCTAATCTCATTAACGGCAAACTCAAAAGCATCATATCCCGATTCAAATGAATACTTGTGCTTTATATCATCTGTATCGGAAAGGGAGGAAAGTCCCGTAAACATCATAAGATGAGGCTCAACGGTGAGGATAAATTCACCCTCAACGTCTTTGTTTATTTGAGAAATCGTTTCTTTAAGATATGCGTTGCCGTATCCGGGAGGAACGATAATTCCGTCTCCGTCGCAATCCTTAATATGCATATACTCAACGTAATCCTTAAGAAGGGCGTATGCACCGGATGCATCCTCGCCGCAGAAGGGGAAGTTGCCGTAATCAAGGACTACCCTCAGTCTGCCGCCGAACATATCCATAAGCTCCTTTACGTTTTCGGGGCTCTGACCGAAAATGCCCTTTTCGTTTTCGTGGCACAGAGCAAATCCTCTTTCC
>JAZSIT010000139.1:0-14280 GCA_045533895.1 Eubacteriales bacterium | reverse complement strand
TATCCGTCAGATAGCCACCGCTGTTGCAGACGACGAAGCGGACGCTGTCGCAGCTATGCATTATATTGACGGAATGTAATGAGTGTTTTCCTATATATAATATATCTTTGCTTCAGCCTGTTCGGGGTAGCTTTAACGGTGTATGATAAATACGCCGCAAAGCACAAGAAATGGCGTGTGCCGGAAAAACTGCTTTTTGTTTTTGCCATCCTCGGCGGAAGTGCGGCAATGTATATTACAATGCTTGTTATCCGCCACAAAACAAAGCACTTGTCCTTTATGATAGGGCTTCCCGTAATAATGCTTTTGCAAACGGTGATAAATATATTTATTGTATGAAAGGGAAAGGCGGTCATCCTATGTACGCAAACGGAATATATATTCAGGATATGTCCGTTGAGAATATCGACTTTTTGGAAAAGGGCAGGTTTGCCTTGGTCGATAAAGTGTACTGCGGTGCAGCCAGGTATGGCAAGTTCCCTTTGGCGCACATCAAAGATGAAATAGATAATGCTCTCTGTGATAGAATGGCTCAAGGCGTATATAAAGATACCAAGAGGGAAAATAACGTTATTCCTTTGTGGGTGATCAGCGATGAGCAACTGTACCGCGATTATATGAAGCGCTGTAACGAGCTGGATATAAAAACAAGAGTATGCTTTATTGAATCTACTCGGTGCGAGCCTTGCTGGGTCGGCGCAACGCCTGATCTGCAAACGTTGGGCTATGAGGTCGTCAATCCTAATTTGAGCGAAGAGGGCATTTGTTGGTATCTTAATCAAGCAGAATATAAACGTTTTGCGAAAAAGCTTAACAAACACGGCTTGTTTGACGATTTTGAAACCGCCGAAGCCTTTTATAATGCGCTGACGGAAGACCCTTTTGTTGTTGACGAGGAAGACCCCTTGATTGCAAAAATAAGTCTTGTCATTTTGTAATTTGCGTATCGAACAAACTATGAATAAACCGACAAGCCTCCCTGCTTGTCGGTTTTTGGTGTTATCGAAACGTTATGGCTATATTGTAGGGATGGGGCTTGCCCCATCCGTTTTGTTGTAATGCGAATATTTTACGGGCGATTTCACAGGGTCCCCGAGAAGTCACAGACTTCTTGGGGTGATTATTGACATTTGTTTTCCTTTATATTATAATACCCGTCAGTCTGTGTGAAAGGAGCAAAGAAAATGATACGTCTTTCGGAAAGCTTTGGTTACAAAAAGCTTTTGCGCTTTACCTTGCCTTCCATTGTTATGATGATATTTATGTCTGTCTACGGCGTTGTGGACGGATACTTCGTGTCAAACTTTGTGGGTAAAACTCCTTTCGCCGCAGTTAACTTTATATATCCCTTTATAATGGTGCTTGGTGCCTTCGGCTTTATGTTTGGTACCGGCGGCAGTGCGCTCATCTCCAAAACCATGGGGGAAGGGGATAGTATAAAAGCAAACAAGCTGTTTTCAATGCTGGTGTACGTCACTTTGGCGGCAAGCGTAATTATCGGCGCGGCAGGCTTACTGCTTCTCCGTCCCGTTGCATCCTTGCTGGGCGCAGAGGGAGAACTGCTTGAAAACTGCGTTCTTTACGGAAGCATACTTATGGCGGCGTTGCCCTTTTTTATGCTTCAGTACGAATTCCAAAGCTTTTTCCCCGTGGCTGAAAAGCCTACTCTCGGTCTGCTGGTAACAGTAGGCGCAGGCGTCACCAATATGGGGCTGGACGCACTGTTCGTCCTGCCCAAGCAGTACGGCGGTCTGGAGTGGGGGCTTACCGGCGCGGCTGCTGCTACCGCACTTTCCGCTTTGGTAGGCGGTTTTGTTCCTATAATATATTTTTCCTTCCGCAATAGGTCTTCTCTCCGCTTGGGTAAGCCTTATTTTGAAATGGGTGCATTTATAAAGGTGTGCACCAACGGCTCCTCCGAATTACTCAGCAATATATCAATGTCACTTGTGGGAATGCTGTATAACTATCAGCTTTATGAATTTGCAGGTGAGGACGGCGTCGCCGCATACGGCGTGCTTATGTATGTTAATATGATATTCCTCGCCGCGTTTATCGGATATTCGGTGGGAGTTTCTCCCGTTATCGGCTACCATTTCGGTGCGGATAATAAAAAGGAGCTTCGCTCCATTCTTAAAAAGAGCCTGCTTCTCATTTCCGTCGCTTCTGCTTTAATGCTTGGGGCGGGGGAAGCGTTGGCATATCCGTTGTCACTGCTTTTCGTCGGGTACGATAAAACCCTGCTTGATCTAACCCTCGGCGGCTTCCGCGTGTTCTCCTTCTCTTTCCTTTTTGCAGGTCTTGCCATTTTCGGCTCGTCATTCTTTACCGCTCTTAACGATGGTCTCATCTCGGCAATAATGTCATTCCTCCGCACGCTGGTATTTCAGGTGGCGGCGGTGTTGCTTCTCCCTCTTGTCTGGGGTACGGACGGTATCTGGTGGTCTGTTGTGGTTGCAGAGTTTGCCGCCGCTTCCCTTTCGGTAATATTTATACTCGGTAAAAAGAAAAAATACGGATATTAAAAAAACTGCCCGTGAAGGTATCTTCTCGGGCGTTTTTTGTTGCAATATGCGTTTTATGTGCATATTACGGCAGTTTTTATACAAAAACAAATTTTGTAAATTTTTTGAAAAAATCACTTGACATTTCTTGATTTTGCTGATAAAATAATAAACTGCACTATAATGACCGTATTATGCGAAAATATCCTTATTTTCGGGCGAAAAGGTTAGATTTACGCGGTAAAACGCAAAGAAAATGAATGGAGTGAAGGTTGAATGGTTAAGCAACAACAGCTCGGCACAAACGTAAGAATGTCGTTTTCCAAGAACCGTGAAGTTCTTGAGATGCCCAATCTTATCGAGATCCAGAAAAAGTCGTTCAAGGAACTTATAGAGCGCGATATCGGCGATGTATTGCGTGATATTTCTCCTATGACGGATTATTCCGGCAACCTCGTTATCGAATTTGTGGATTATTCTATGAGTGATGCTCCCAAGTTCACTATTGAGGAATGCAAGGATAGAGACGTAAACTACGCTGTTCCCTTTAAGGTTACCGTACGTCTTACCAACAAGGCAACGGACAAAGATAGGGAACAGGAGATCTACATGGGCGATTTCCCCATGATGACCGACAGCGGCACCTTTATCATAAACGGTGCGGAGCGTGTAGTCGTAAGCCAGATCGTACGTTCTCCCGGTATATATTATGAAGCAACCGATGACAAGAGCGGCAAGCGTCTTTTGTCCGCTACGGTTATACCCTACCGCGGCGCGTGGCTTGAATACGAGACCGATTCTACCGACGCTTTCTATGTAAGAATAGATAAAAACCGCAAGATTCCCATAACCGTGCTCTTGCGTGCTTTCGGTCTTGATACCGATAAAAAGATTCTTGAGCTCTTCGGCGAGGAGCATATCCTCAAGGCTTCTTTTGAGAAGGACACCATGTGTGCCGAGGCTGAAAAGAACGGCACCAACCCTCAGGAAGAAGCATATAAAGAGATATACAGAAAGCTCCGTCCCGGCGACCCTCCTCTGGTAGAGAGCGCACAGATACTGCTCAATAATCTGTTTTTTGACCCCAAGAGATACGATATATCCGCAGTAGGCAGATATAAATTTAATAAAAAGCTCGCCCTTTCCAAGCGTATAGCAGGCTGCGTCCTTGCCCGACCCGCAGTTTCTCCTATCACAGGCGAGGTGCTGTTCGAGGCAGGCAGTAAGCTTTCCAGAGCAGACGCAGAGCATATCGAAGCGGCAGGCATTTGGTCTGTATACGTTAACGTTGAAGAAGACGAGAGCAGCGCAAGAGAAGTTCGCGTTTTCTCCAACAAAATGGTAGACGCTTCCAAGATATGCGGTATTTCCAACGAAGAGCTGGAGCTTACCGAAATGGTACAGCAGGACGTGCTTATGGAAATCATCGGCACTGTCGGCACATCGGACGTAAGCGCTTTGCGCAGAGCTATTGCTAACCGCGCAGACGAGCTTATTCCCAAGCATATCACCGTAGACGATATATTTGCATCTGTCAACTACCTACTAACACTCTCTCACGGAGTAGGCAGTGTTGACGATATCGACCATCTGGGTAACCGCCGCCTCCGTTCCGTAGGCGAGCTGCTGCTGAACCAGCTTCGTATCGGCTTCTCCAGAATGGATAAGATCGTTAAGGAAAAGATGACCACTCAGGATATCGATACCGCTACTCCTCAGTCCCTCATCAATATCCGTCCCATCGTTTCCTCTATACGTGATTTCTTCGGTTCTTCTCCTCTGTCCCAGTTTATGGATCAGACCAACCCTCTTTCCGAGCTTACCCACAAGCGCCGTCTTTCCGCGCTGGGTCCCGGCGGTCTTTCCAGAGACAGAGCATCCTTCGAGGTTCGTGACGTTCACTATACCCATTACGGCAGAATGTGTCCTATCGAAACCCCCGAAGGTCCCAACATCGGTCTTATTTCCTATCTCTCCTCTTATGCGAGAGTAAATAAATTCGGCTTTATCGAAGCGCCTTACCGCGTAGTAAAGAACGGCGTTGTTACCGATAAAACCGTATACCTCACCGCCGACGCGGAGGACGAATTCACCGTTGCCACCGGTAACGAGCCTATCAACGAGGACGGCACCTTTGTAAACCGCAAGATAGTTGCCCGCCGCAGAGACGAGATACTTGAGTTCGAGCCTACCGAAATCGACCTTATGGACGTTTCTCCCAAGATGGTTGTATCTGTTGCCACCGCAATGATCCCCTTCCTTGAGAACGACGATAACACCCGCGCGCTCATGGGTTCAAACATGCAGAAGCAGGCTGTTCCCCTTATGGTCACCGAATCTCCTATCGTTGCAACCGGTATGGAGTACAAGGCGGCATACGATTCCGGCGTAGTTGTAGTTTGCAAACGCACCGGCGTTGTTGAATCCGTTACCGCAGACGAGGTTATCGTCCGTGCGGAAGACGGCACTGTAGACAGATATCCCCTTATAAAATTCCAGCGCTCCAACCAGTCCACCTGCGTAAACCAGCGTCCCATCGTAGAGAAGGGTCAGTATATCAAGGCGGGCGACGTTGTGGCTGACGGCGCTGCTACCGATAACGGCGAAGTCGCTCTCGGTAAGAACGTGCTTATCGGATTTATGACCTGGGAAGGTTATAACTACGAGGACGCAGTTCTGCTTAACGAGCGTCTTGTGCGCGACGATCTCTATACCTCGATACATATCGAGGAGTACTACTGCGAATCCAGAGATACCAAGCTGGGTCCCGAAGAGATCACCCGCGATATCCCCAACGTAGGCGACGATATGCTTAAAAACCTCGATGCAGACGGCGTTGTTTGCATCGGAGCAGAGGTTGGCGCAGGCGATATTCTGGTAGGTAAGGTTACCCCCAAGGGCGAGACCGAGCTTACCGCAGAAGAAAGACTGCTCCGCGCAATATTCGGCGAAAAGGCGCGTGAGGTAAGAGATACCTCTCTCCGTCTGCCTCACGGTGAAAGCGGTATTGTTATCGACGTAAAAGAATTCTCCCGCGATGATTGCGATGTACTTCAGCCCGGCGTTATCAAGGCTGTCCGCGTATACGTTGCCCAGAAGAGAAAGATCTCCGTGGGCGATAAGATGGCAGGTAGACACGGTAACAAGGGTGTTATTTCCCGCATACTTCCCAGCGAGGACATGCCCTTCCTTCCCGACGGCACTCCTCTGGATATAGTTCTTAACCCTCTGGGCGTACCTTCCCGAATGAATATCGGTCAGGTTCTTGAAGTCCATCTGGGTATCGCCGCAAAGAAGCTGGGCTGGAAGGTTATGACCCCGGTATTCGACGGCGCAAACGAAAAAGACATTATCGAATGTATGAAGATGGCGGACATGTGGCGTGACGTTTACCCCGGCGAAAATATTGCCGGCAAGGAAAGCCGCACCATTATAGATCCCGAAACCGGAGTTGAAAAGACTCAGGTAGTTGACGGTAAGACCGTTCTCTATGACGGACGTACCGGTCTGCCCTTTGATAACCCCGTTACCGTTGGATATATGTACTTCCTCAAGCTCCACCATCTGGTTGACGATAAGATTCACGCACGTTCCACCGGTCCTTACTCCCTCGTTACCCAGCAGCCCTTGCGCGGTAAAGCTCAGTTCGGCGGCCAGCGTTTCGGCGAAATGGAAGTTTGGGCATTGGAAGCATACGGCGCTGCATATACTCTGCAGGAGATCCTTACCGTCAAGTCCGACGATATCAAGGGCCGTGTAAAGGCATACGAGGCTATCGTAAAGGGACTCAATATTCCCGATCCCGGTGTGCCCGCATCCTTCAAGGTTCTTGTAAAAGAGCTTCAGTCTCTGGGTCTGGACGTAAGAGTGCTTGATAAGGACGACGTTGAGATCAATCTCCGTGACTACGGTGACGATGATGACGGTGACGAGCGCAAGTTCTCTGAAGACGAGCTTGGCAAGTCCGTTCTTGAAAACGCAGACGACGTTATGTATGACGACGAGGAAGGCGTTATCAGCGAGGACAACGGTGATGACGAAGACGATTACGGCTTCGGTGATGCCGCTTCCTACGGATTTGATACTGACGACGAATATGATGATTAATTGAGAAAGGGAACGATAAAATGGAAAAAAAGATAGAATTTGAATCCATAAAAATCGGTCTTGCGTCTCCCGATATGATCAGAAGCTGGTCTTACGGCGAGGTTAAAAAGCCCGAGACTATCAATTACCGTACCCTTAAGCCGGAGCGCGACGGTCTGTTCTGCGAGCGTATCTTCGGTCCCAACAAGGACTGGGAATGCCATTGCGGTAAGTATAAACGCGGTGCGCGCTACAAGGGCAAGATATGCGAAAAATGCGGCGTAGAAATAACCACCAACAAGGTACGCCGTGAGAGAATGGGTCACGTAGAGCTGGCGGCTCCCGTTTCCCATATATGGTATTTCAGAGCAATCCCCTCCAAGATGGGTCTGCTTCTGGATATGTCCCCCAAGGTACTGGAAAAGGTGCTTTACTTCGCTCAGTACGTAGTTATCGATCCGGGCGATACACCTCTTGCAAAGAAGCAGCTCCTTACCGAGCAGCAGCACAGAGATTTTCACGAAAAGTATGAAAACGACTTCCGCGACGGTATCGGCGCAGAAGCAGTTAAGGAGCTTCTTGCGGAAATCGACCTTGAAGAGGAAAGCGCAAAATTAAAGAACGAGCTTCTCACCGCACAGGGTCAGAGAAAGATCCGCGCTATCAAGCGTCTTGAGGTTGTTGAAGCCTTCCGTCTTTCCGGCAACCGTCCCGAGTGGATGATACTGGAAGCACTTCCCGTAATCCCTCCGGATATCCGCCCCATGGTACAGCTTGACGGCGGCAGATTTGCCACCAGTGACCTTAACGATCTGTACCGCAGAGTTATTAACAGAAATAACCGTCTTAAGAGACTTCTTGAGCTTCAGGCTCCCGAGATAATCATCCGTAACGAAAAGCGTATGCTTCAGGAAGCGGTTGACGCACTTATCGGTAACGGCAGAAGAGGACGTCCCGTAACCGGACTCAACAACCGCGCACTTAAATCTCTTTCCGAGATGCTCCGCGGTAAGCAGGGCCGTTTCAGACAGAACCTGCTGGGTAAGCGTGTTGACTACTCCGGCCGTTCGGTTATCGTTGTAGGACCCGAGCTTAAGATATACCAGTGCGGTTTGCCCAAGGAAATGGCACTTGAACTGTTCAAGCCCTTCGTAATGAAGACCCTTGTGGCTGCCGGCAAATCCACCAATATCAAGGATGCAAAGAAGAAGGTCGAGCGTGCAAACGCAGACGTTTGGGACGCACTTGACAGCGTTATCAAAGAACATCCCGTTCTGCTCAACCGTGCGCCTACACTGCATAGACTTTCTATTCAGGCATTCGAGCCTATACTTGTTGAAGGCAGAGCAATAAAGCTCCATCCTCTGGTTTGTTCCGCCTTTAACGCAGACTTCGACGGCGACCAGATGCCCGTTCACGTACCTCTTTCTGCAGAAGCACAGGCAGAAGCAAGATTCCTTATGCTTTCCGCCAACAACCTGCTCAAGCCCGTAAACGGCCGTGCAGTTGCAGTTCCTTCTCAGGACATGGTTCTCGGTTCTTACTTCCTCACCATGGATAAGCCCGGCGAGCCCGGTGAAGGCAAGTCTTTCCGCAATATGGACGAAGCTGTTATGGCTTACGAAAACGGCGAACTGGGTCTCCATGCAAAGATAAAGATCCGTGTTTCCAAGGTAATTGACGGCGTAGAAAAGACCGGTATGACCGAGACTACTCTCGGCAGACTTATCTTCAACCGTCCCATTCCTCAGGACCTCGGCTTTGTTGACAGAAACGACCCCGCCAACGAGTTCAAGCTTGAAGTTGACTTTACCACCACCAAGGATGAGCTTGGTCAGATAGTTGACCGTTGTATCAAGTACCACGGCAACGCTGTTACCTGTGAGGTTCTGGATAACCTTAAGTCCCAGGGCTTCAAGTACTCTACCAAGGGTGCTATAACCATCTCCGTTTACGATATGACCATTCCTCCCGAAAAGCAGGCTCTTATCGCAAAGGGTGATGAAAAGGTAGATAAGATCTCTGATTTCTACCGCCGCGGCTTGCTTTCCGATGAGGAACGCAGTGAGCGCGTAATCAAGGTTTGGGAAGGCTGCACCAAAGAGGTTGCAGACGCTCTGCAGAAGAACCTTGATAAATTCAATCCTATCAACATGATGGCAGTTTCCGGTGCCCGTGGTTCTATCAAGCAGATCAGACAGCTTGCAGGTATGCGCGGTCTTATGGCTTCCGCAACCGGTAAAACCATAGAAATGCCTATTAAAGCTAACTTCCGCGAAGGCATGAAGATACTGGAATACTTTACCGCAGCCCGTGGTGCGCGTAAGGGCCTTGCAGATACCGCGCTCCGTACCGCTGACTCCGGTTACCTTACCAGACGTCTTGTTGACGTATCTCAGGACGTTATCGTTCGTGAGGACGATTGCGGCGATACCAGAGGTCTTTGGGTCAGCAAGATCGTGGACGTTCTCCCCGGCGGCAAGGAAGCCGTTATCGAGCCCTTCGAAGACAGACTTCTGGGCAGATACGTTGTGGGTGATCTTTGCGATCCCGCAACCGGTGAGGTTATCGTTCCCGACAACACTATGATGAACGAGGATCAGATTGCGAAGATCGTTGCCGCAGGTATCGATCGCGTTAAGATCCGTTCCGTAATCAACTGCCGTGCAAAACACGGTACCTGCGCACATTGCTACGGCGCAGACCTTGCTTCCGGCGTTAAGGTCAGCGTAGGCGAATCTGTAGGCGTTATCGCCGCACAGTCTATCGGCGAGCCCGGTACACAGCTTACCATGAGAACCTTCCACTCCGGTGGTGTTGCAGGCGGCGATATTACACAGGGTCTTCCCCGTGTTGAAGAAATCTTCGAAGCACGCAGACCCAAGAGAACCGCAGTTCTCTCCGATTTCAACGGTACCGTTCGTATCGAAGAAACCAAAAAGACAAAGCAGATCATCGTCCGTGATGATGAGACCGGCGAAGAAGCAGTTACCTCTGTGCCCATGGTTACCAAGATAGCTGTTGAAAACGGCGCAAAGGTAGTAAAGTGCCAGAAGCTTACCGAAGGTACCGAATATCCTGCAGATATTCTTCGCATTTCCGGACTTGACGCGGTTTATTCCTACATTATCAAGGAAATCCAGCGCGTATACCGTCTCCAGGCGGTTGAAATTTCCGATAAGCATATCGAAATCATTGCGCGCCAGATGACCAGAAGAATAAGAATCGATAACCCCGGCGATACCGATATGTTGGTTGGCTCTACCGTGGATATTTCCGAATTCACCACCGAAAACGAAAAGATCCAGGCAAAGAACGCTCTTCTCGGCGAAAACGAAGTTCCTCTTATGGAAGCAGAAGGCGAAGCGACTCTTCTGGGTATCACCAAGGCCTCTCTTTCTACAGATAGCTTCCTGTCCGCAGCATCCTTCCAGGAAACCACCAAGGTGCTTACCGATGCGGCTATCAAGGGCAAGCGCGACCCGCTGCTCGGTCTTAAGGAGAACGTTCTTATCGGTAAACTTATCCCTGCCGGTACCGGTATGGGAAGATACCGCAATGTAAAGGTCGATACGGGCGATACACTCGAGGGAGTTTACGATGCAGCAGAGTAGTGAAGACGGCAGTACGATGGCGGTCGGGCTTAACCAGTCTGTAAAATTAATACGTTCCGGCAAGGCGCAAAAGGTTTACCTCGCTTCCGATGCGGACCGGTTCTTTATCGCAAAGGTAAAGGACGAGATACGCAAAGCCGGATATGTTGAAACAGACGAGAGTTTGACTGCAGTACGCCTCGGCGAAATGGCAGGAATTGAAGTTCCCGCCGCAATTATTACAATTTACTAATGAAATTGCGTAAATACGGTAACATTTGTCCGTGTTTACCATAAAAAACCCCTTGACAACAAGGGGTTTTTTTGATATAATCTAACTTCGGGCGCAATGCCCTGAAAACAAAAAACACATCTTTCCAGGAAAGGAGGAAAAAGAAACGTGCCTACATTTAATCAGCTGGTAAAGCACGGCAGACAGGACAAGACCTATAAGTCCAAGTCCCCCGCTCTTCAGAGCAGCATCAACAGCATCAGAAAGGTTACCGTTAACAATCCCAACCCTCAGAAAAGAGGCGTTTGCACAAAGGTAGCTATCAAGACGCCTAAGAAGCCTAACTCTGCACAGAGAAAGGTTGCCAGAGTAAGACTTACCAACGGTATCGAAGTATGGGGCTACATTCCCGGTATCGGCCATAACCTGCAGGAACACTCCGTGGTTCTCATCCGCGGCGGCAGAGTTAAGGACCTCCCCGGTGTACGTTACCATATCATCCGCGGTAAGCTGGATACTCAGGGTGTTGCCAAGAGAAACCAGAGCCGTTCCAAGTACGGTGCAAAGGCTGCAAAGAAATAAAATCTGTTGCTTGCCTTAAGCCTTTTATCCGGTAAGGCTGTAAAAGAATAAAACGGAAACAAACAAACGGAAAGAAAATTTCTTTTTGTTCGTGCTTTATAATGAAATGTTCTACGGAATACCGTATTAATATAGATTTAGAGCACTGACGGAAGTAATGTTTCGAGTACCTGTGAACTCATTGAAGCGTAAAAATACGCTATCTTTATGAAGGAGGGAAGTAAAGTGCCCAGAAGAGTACATGGATTCAAGAGAGAAGTTCTGCCTGATCCTATATACAATTCCATACTTGTTACCAAACTGGTTAACAACGTAATGTTGGACGGTAAGAAGGGTGTTGCCCAGAAGATCGTTTACGACGCATTCACTCTGGTAGAAAACAAGACCGGAGTTAACGCATTGGAGCAGTTCCAGAAGGCTCTTAATAATGTAATGCCCGAACTCGAGGTTAAGGCGGTTCGCCGCGGTGGTTCCAACTACCAGGTTCCTATGGAAGTACGCCCCGAGAGAAGACAGACTCTTGGTCTCCGCTGGCTGGTTAACTTTTCAAGACAGAGAAGTGAACGTACCATGTCCGAGCGTCTCGCTAACGAGATTCTCGATGCTATCAACGGTACCGGCGGTTCAGTCAAGAGAAAAGACGATATGCACAGAATGGCAGAAGCCAACAAGGCTTTCGCACATTACAGATGGTAATTTAAGACCAACTAAAGGAGAAAGCTATGGCAAGGACATACCCGCTTGAGCGTTACCGCAATATCGGTATAATGGCTCATATAGATGCAGGTAAGACCACCACGACCGAACGTATACTTTTCTATACCGGAAAGACACACAGACTCGGCGAAACACATGAGGGCGCTGCCACCATGGACTGGATGGAGCAGGAGCAGGAAAGAGGTATTACCATTACCTCTGCGGCTACTACCTGTTACTGGAAAGACCACCGCATCAATATAATTGATACCCCCGGCCACGTTGACTTTACCGTTGAAGTTGAGCGTTCGCTCCGCGTACTTGACGGTTCGGTTACGGTTCTTTGTGCAAAGGGTGGTGTTGAACCCCAGTCTGAAACCGTTTGGCGTCAGGCTGATAAATACAAGGTTCCCCGTATGGCATACGTCAACAAGATGGACGTTACCGGTGCAAACTTCTACCGCGTTGTAGGAATGATGCACGATAGACTTAATGCCAACGCAGTTCCCATTCAGCTTCCTATCGGATGCGAAGCGGACTTTAAGGGAATTATCGACCTTGTTAAAATGAAGGCTTATATTTATACCAACGATCTCGGTACCGATGTTCTTGAACAGGATATCCCCGCAGATATGGCAGATAAGGCTCAAGAATACCGCGCAAACCTGCTTGAGAACGTTTCCGATTTCGATGAAGAAATCATGGAGCTTGTTCTTGAAGAACAGGAAGTTCCCGAAGCAAAGCTTAAAGCGGCTATCCGCGCGGCTACCATCGCAAACGATATGGTTCCCGTAGTTTGCGGTACTTCTTATAAAAACAAAGGCGTTCAGAAGCTTCTGGATGCAGTTGTAGATTATCTTCCTTCTCCTCTCGATATTCCTCCTATCAAGGGTATCGACGTTGAGACCGAGGAAGAAACTGTTCGTCTTTCTTCTGATGACGAAGCATTCTCCGCTTTGGGCTTCAAGATTATGACTGACCCTTACGTAGGCAGACTCTGCTTTACACGTATTTACTCCGGTGTCCTCCAGGCAGGTACCGCAGTATACAACTCTGTTAAGGGTAAGAGAGAAAGAATCGGACGTATCGTGCTTATGCACGCTAATCACAGAGAGGACTTGACAGAAGCACATGCAGGTGATATCGTTGCAGTGGTAGGTCTTAAGAACACCACTACCGGCGACACTCTGTGCGATGAAAACAAGGCCGTAATTCTGGAATCCATGCAGTTCCCCGAACCCGTTATCCGCGTTGCTATCGAGCCCAAGACCAAAGCAGGCGAAGAAAAGATGTCCATCGCTCTCGGCAAGCTGGCTGAGGAAGATCCTACCTTCAAGGCTTATACCGATGAAGAGACCGGACAGACCATCATCGCAGGTATGGGTGAGTTGCATCTGGAGATTATCGTTGACAGACTTCTCCGCGAATTCAAGGTAGAAGCAAACGTAGGTAAGCCTCAGGTTTCCTACCGCAAAGCTATCCGCCGCGAAGCAAGCGCAGACACCAAGTTCGTACGTCAGTCCGGCGGTAAAGGTCAGTACGCTCACGTTAAGCTTACTATCGAGCCCAACGAAAACGGCAAGGGTTACGAATTTATCAACAAGGTTACCGGCGGCGATATTCCCAAGGAATATATCCCCGCTGTTGACGAAGGCATCCGCGGCGCAATGCTCAACGGTGTTCTCGCAGGCTACAACGTATTGGATGTTAAGGCTACCCTCACAGGCGGCTCCTTCCACGAAGTAGACTCTTCCGAAATCGCTTTCAAGATTGCCGGCTCTATGGCGTTCAAGGAAGCAATGAAGAAAGCAGACCCCGTTCTTACCGAGCCTATTATGAAGGTTACCGTTATCACTCCCGATGATTATATGGGCGCGATCCTTGGCGACCTTACTGCCCGCAGAGGCTCCATCCTCGGTATGGAGCAGACCGCATCCGGCAGCGAAGTAAATGCAGAAGTTCCTCTTTCCAATATGTTCGGTTACGCAACCGCAATGCGTTCCGCAACACAGGGCAGAGCTAACTACAGCATGGAGCCCAGCCACTATGCAGAAGTTCCCAAGTCCATAAGCGAGCAGTTGTTCAGCGAAAAAGGCTTCGGAAGAAATAAATAATATAGGTTTTTCAAAGAAAAACTTGACAAGCGCGTAATTTTTTATATAATAAAGTTATGTGCGAAAAAATAAATAAAAATAAAAAATAAAAAAAGACACATTATTTTGGAGGAATAACAATGGCAAAAGCTAAATTTGAAAGAACTAAGCCCCATGTTAACATTGGTACCATTGGTCACGTTGACCACGGCAAGACCACCCTTACCGCTGCTATCACCAAGACGCTTTCGATCGCAAACGGTGCTAACGAATTCATGGCATACGACCAGATCGACAACGCTCCCGAGGAGAGAGCAAGAGGTATCACAATCAACACCCGTCACGTTGAGTACGAGACTGACGCTCGTCACTACGCTCACGTTGACTGCCCCGGCCACGCTGACTATGTTAAGAACATGATCACCGGTGCAGCTCAGATGGACGGCGCAATCCTCGTTGTTGCTGGTACAGACGGACCTCTCCAGCAGACCAGA
>JAZSIT010000104.1:0-3243 GCA_045533895.1 Eubacteriales bacterium | reverse complement strand
ACAACAAAACCACGGCGACTCGATAACCGTAGGGGCGGGGTCTAACGCTTTGCGTTCCCCGCCCGCAAACTGTTCGCACTAACAAAAAAGGAACCCGTATTAAACGGATTCCGTGTTTTATTTCGGGGTCCCCAAAAATCCGCAAGGGTTTTAGGGGTGGTTTTTCTTGGGGTGATTTGTTTTATTTTACACTTTTCTTTAGCTGCATTCCAAGCAAAATCGTGTTGATAACAAAAAGCAGATTTTCCACACAAGAAATCGTGCTTACAGCCAGATTGTTGCAAATATTGTTCAAATGGTGACCGAGAGGAAATTCGTGGTGAACGATAACTTCGTTTATCCAATAAATAAAGGTTTTCCAATCCGAAAAGAGAGAAATAAAAAGAGTAACAATGCCGATAACATTTATTATAAGCAAAAGCGCAAAAGGTATCAGCGCCGCCACCCACAGATTTGCAAGCTTTTTCTTGCCCTTGTAAGCAAAAAGGGCGGCAAATGCAAGCATAATCAAGCCGAGAAAGGCACAAAGGGCTACGGTTCCATTGGAAACCAAGGAGACCAGCAGTGATGTGTAAATCTGTGGAGGAATAGGCTCCAACTCGATCATCCTAATGTACTCTATATAGGTAAACAGTGTCCGCACCGCTATGGCCACATAGCAAAGGGACATACCCAAAAGGCAGACAAAAGTAACAATATTGTTCTTTCCGATAAAGAGCATGCATACCAGAGAAATGGTGAAGGCTATCAGAACCAACTGTATCAACAGTATGGGAATGTCAAACCTATCGAAAAGGGCGGAATGTTCGGCAGGGTAGGTGTTAAAAACATACGTAAGCAGTGGGGAAAGAGCATGAGTACTAAAAGTGAGCGCAAGCAGTATAAATGCAACCGCCGCAACGGGAAAGGGTTTCTTTTGTACGGGCGCGTTTACGGTGTCCATAGTTGTTCCTCCGTTGTTTTTATAGGGGTATTATATATGTAAAAAGAGCAAATGTCAAGAAATGTTACGGTGTTTCGATAACTGTAGGGGAGGGGTTTAACGCTTTGCGTTCCCCTCCCGCAAACTGTTCGCACCACACTAACGTCAACAATTAACCGAAGCAACGTCTTGAAGTGAGCGATGGTAAAGCAAAGCAGAACAAAAACGCGAACATAAAATTAAAGGAATCCGCATCAAGCGGATTCCTGCATTTTTATTTGTTTTCGGGACGTCGGAGCGGGGTCCCTGCATATGCGAATTAGCATTTGTGGGGTGGTTTCGGGGACGCCGTCCCCTACGGTTTTCGATACATTTTATTATATCTTTTGCGTTTTTGGTCTGACCCAAGATACACGCCCGACTTACCGAGCGACTACGTTGAAGATTCTGCCTTTAACATATATCTTCTTTACGATAGTCTTGCCTTCCAGCGCCTGGTCAAGCACGCCGGATGCGGATACGATCTCCCACGCGGTGTCCTCGTCAGCATCAGCAGGAACAACAACCGTGCCCTTAAGCTTGCCGAGGAACTGCACTGCGATCTCAACGGTGTTGTCAACCGTCTTGCTCTCGTCGTGTACGGGCCAAGGAGCGAGAGAAACGTAAGTGCTTTCGCCAAGGTCATGCCACATTTCCTCTGCAAGGTGAGGTGCAAAGGGTGCCAGCAGCTTTACAAAAATCTTGAGCTCATCACGGTTTATAGCGTTCTTTTCGTAAACGGTGTTGATATATGTCATCATCGCGGCGATGGCGGTGTTGAACTTCATATTATCAATATCGCTTGAAACCTTCTTTATCAGCTTGTGGATAGCGGATTCACTTGCCGCGTCGGATGCGATACCGGGCAGCTCTGCCATACCTGCAACTCTGTCAAGGAAACGCTTACAGCCGCGTACGGAAGAATCGTTCCAGGGGGACGCCTTCTCATAATCGCCCATAAACATTATATACACACGGAGAACGTCTGCGCCGAACTTGTCAACTATCTCGTTAGGGTCAACAACGTTTCCGCGGGATTTGGACATCTTCTCACCGTCGGGGCCGAGAATAAGACCCTGTGCGGTACGCTTTGCGTAAGGCTCGGGAGTGTTTACCTCACCGATATCGTAAAGGAAGCGGTGCCAGAAACGGGAATAGATCATGTGGCGGGTAACGTGCTCCATACCGCCGTTGTACCAGTCAACGGGCATCCAGTAATCCAGTGCTTCCTTGGAACAGAATTCGTCCTTGTTCTTGGGGTCAAGATAACGGAGGAAGTACCAGCTTGATCCTGCCCACTGAGGCATGGTATCCGTCTCACGCTTTGCGTCTCTGCCGCACTTGGGGCAAACGCAGTTAACAAAGCTTTCAACCTTTGCAAGAGGGCTTTCGCCGCCCTCACCGGGAACAAACTGCTCCATATCGGGGAGGCGGAGGGGAAGTTCACCATAAGGCACAGCCACGTCACCGCAATGCTCGCAGTGAACAATGGGGATAGGCTCACCCCAGTAACGCTGACGGTTAAACGCCCAGTCCTTCATCTTAAACTGGGTACCGCCCTCGCCCAGACCCTTTTCCTCCAGCACCTTTATAGCGGCGCTTACAGCGTCCTTCTTATTGGAAATTCCGTTGAGGAATTCAGAGTTTATCATTTCTCCGTCACCGGTATAAGCGCTCTCACCGTCGCCGCCCTTGATAACGGGAATTATATCCACACCGAATTTGCGTGCAAACTCAAAGTCTCTGTCATCGTGTGCGGGAACAGCCATAATCGCGCCGGTGCCGTAGCCCATCATAACGTAATCGGAAATAAATATGGGCACCTCTTTGCCGGAAAGGGGATTAATAGCCGTAAGACCTTCAAGCTTAACGCCGGTCTTGTCCTTGTTAAGCTGGGTGCGCTCAAACTCGGTCTTCTTTGCGCAGACAGCGCGGTATTCAAGAACAGCGTCCATATTGGTTATTTTGTCTGCATATTTGTCAAGGAGAGGATGCTCGGGCGCCATAACCATAAAGGTTACGCCGAACATAGTGTCGGGTCTGGTGGTGTAGATACGTAAGCACTCGTCAATCTCTTTAAGCTTGAAGCTTGCAAATGCGCCCTCGCTCTTACCTATCCAGTTTTCCTGCTGGAGAACGATGTTGGGCAGATAGTCCACGTCCTTAAGACCCTGCAGCAGCTTATCCGCATATTTTGTTATTCTTAAGTACCATACGTCCTTAGATTTCTGCACTATGTCGCTATGGCAGATATCACACTTTCCGCCCTGGGAGTCCTCGTT
>JAZSIT010000071.1:0-3085 GCA_045533895.1 Eubacteriales bacterium | reverse complement strand
CCGTGTTCACCAATGATCGCCTTTACATTGTTGGTGAAAATGTAACGATTCCTGCAGGTGTTACCGTAACGTTCGAAGAAGGTTGCCGCATTCAGTTCTACGATGATTCAGAGTATTATAACTCTCCACGTTTCGTTGTTTACGGTACTTTGAATATGGAAGGCACGAAGGATGAAATGATTACAATCAATCCTTCGGAGAGATATGCAAATTATGCATGCATTGCTGAAAATTATGGAACAATAATTTGTAATTATGTAGATGCTATTAATTTTTATATCGGTGATAAAAATAACACAGCGGAATCCACAATATCGAATTCTTATTTAAGAACGGATGGAAGTGGTGAGAGCCACAACGTATATCACTTATACGGTGCGGTGACTACGCCGATTTATAGCCATCTTTCAAGTGCTATAACTAAAATCGAGTCTTCGTATATCGAAATTAACGCATATGGATATAACCCGACCATTGACATTATCGAGAACTGTTATGTTTTTGTATTAGCAGGAAATAGAAACTGGTTGACCTGTACTACAACATTTAGTAACAACATTCTTTACAGCGACTTCAACAAAGAATATAGTATTGAACAGTGCAAATTCAATGGTGTAGTTAACAATAACATGTTCCTCTCTGCAGATAATGACAATCCTCAAACACTTTTGCCAATCACATTCAAAAATGGCGAAAATGTAAGCAACAACACTTTCTCTGCAGGATATCAAGAATACGCAAATCAGGTAATTACCAATTACCTTGATGCAAATGGTCAGCCTACCGTTGACGTATTCGGTTCTTGTAGCGATATTTCTGCACTTTATCCTCACATCGTAAGTGTTGAAATCTTCAACGCTGACGGTGAGCAGATTACCACTATCGGAAAAGAAGAAATCACCGTTCGTGTAACCTTCAACAAGGCTATGGATACTTCTAAGGAGGTTAGCGCATTCTTCGGCACGATCGCACCTTTCGCAGATTACAAGATCGAGGGTGCATTTGTAAGCGAAACCGAATGGGTTGGTACTTACTCCCTCAAGGCATACATCGAAAATGGACTTCAGTTTATGCAGATTAAGGGTGCGTGTGCAGCCGATGACGCTACCAAGACCGTTCACGGTGAAAATCAGCTTTATGAGTTTAATATTGATACCACCGCAGTAATGTCTATGAGCCTTCAGGCAGTAGCAAAGGATAACGGCATTGACCTTACCTTCGCACAGGACGATTACGACACGCTTCTCGGCTATAACATCTACCGTTCGGATAGCAAGGACGGTAACTATGTAAAGCTCAACCCTGCAATTCTTCTTCCCACGGATGAGAAATTCCTTGACGAAAACGCAGAGCCCGGCAAGACCTATTGGTACACCTACACGGTAGTTCTTACCGACTTTACCGAGTCTAACCCTGCAGGTAAGGTCGTAGCAACCGCTATGGACACCCTTGCTCCCAATATGTATCACACGCCTGTGAACCAAGGCTATATGAATAACAACCTCGTGATTTCCTGTACCGCAAGCGATAACGTGGCGATCTCCAATGTGACCCTTTATTACAGAGCTGTTGGTGCTTCCGAGTGGAAGTCGCTCAACATGGCGAAGCAGAGCGACAAGTACAGCGCAACTGTATTCGGTAGCGAGCTGACACTCGACGGCATCGAATACTACATCGTTGCAACCGACGGTCTTAACGATATTGCAAAGGGAAGTGCAGAAACACCTTACACGGTTGTGGTCAAGGACGCATCCGCAATCTCTCGCAAGGGCGACGTTGACGGTGACGGCGTAGTTACTACCAAGGATGCTCTTATGCTTATGCAGTGCATCAACGGTGATCTCATTCTTTCGGATGACGAGTTCCGGCGCGCAGACCTGAACGGTGACGGCGTTCTGAACAGCTCCGAAGCACTTCGTATCTTGCAGTACATCAACGGAAAAGTAAACACCTTGGAGATGTAATGCAATGAAAATGAGAAAAGTAATATCTGCCTTTCTCGTTCTTATATGCCTTTTTGCAACCTTCTGTCTTTGTACCCTCGATGCCTCAGCCGCTGAGGGTGCAGAGACCGTCTATGCAACCACAAACGCTTCTGTAAAGCAAGGCTCGTATGGGTATTTGTACGTATACCTTGACGATTTAACCGATCTATCGGCGCTCAATGTGTCGGTTTATTACGATACGGAAAAGATTACGGTTAAAAGTGTAACAAACAGAGTATCCTCCGTTGTAAACGACCTTGCTACAGGCGACGGTTGCGTAAATGCTTCTTACATATTTGACGGAAAAGGCACGGCAGCAAAAACCAATCTATTTTACATTTACTATCAGGTGAACAACACGGCAGAGATCGGAGATACTTACTTCGATATCGTCGTAAACGAAGCCTACAATTCCTCTCTTGAAGGGATGGACTTTACCGGATCGCGTTGTTCTCTTGAAATTACCGAAAAGGCAGTTGCTAAATCTTGTTCAATTACTTCAAACTCCACGGCATCCACATCTGTTGGAGAAGAATTTGAGCTTAGTTACCGTTTGAGTACGTACCAAATCGCATCGGGCTCGATGAACATTCATTATGATTCCGAGCTTTTTGAGGTTGTTTCGGTCACGAACGGTGGTTTTTTAACCGATAAGATTGCGGATATTAATACCGCGCTTGACGGAACGATAGCAATTTCTTTCGTCGGAACGACCTATAATTACCAATATGATGTTGTAAAGGTGCGCTTCAAGACATTGAAGAACGTCACCGAAGCCTCAGACATAAAGCTCGTCGTTACCGACCTTTATGACAAGGAGTTGAATCTTTATTCTTGTAGTGGTTATACCACCAAAGCAAGTATCGCATTCAATGAAAGCTATACCGAGGATGCACCGAGCATGATTGTAAGCTCGTCCTATAATGCTGAAACAGGCAAGGTAACGGCTATCATAAAGCTCGAAAAGGATTCGATGCTCGGCGCAGGCGACTTCGTCTTGAAGTTTGATACGAGATATTTGACTTACATCTCGGCTGAGAAGGGCTTCTCACCTACTTTCTTCAATATCAACGATAAAGATGTTGCTGAAGGTATCTTGA
>JAZSIT010000027.1:0-13665 GCA_045533895.1 Eubacteriales bacterium | reverse complement strand
ATCCCGTAACGCACGCCACGGAAATCTGTTTACTTGGGCAGGTATGATGAACCTTAATAACAACAAATATCTGCTTGACGAAAGACCTATCGACGAACACTGTAATTGCGACGTGTGCAAACGGTATTCCCGCGCATATATCCGCCATCTTTTCAAAGCGAGAGAGCTTTTGGGTATGCGTCTGTGCGTACTGCATAATCTCTATTTCTATAACGAGCTTATGGCACAGATACGTGAGCATATCGAAAAAGGTGATTTTACCGAGTGGAAAAACAAAATGGTTCCCATACTCGGCAAACGCGCACCGGATTAATCCCCCAAGAAAAAACACCCCACAAATCTTCGATTTGCGGGGACCCCGAACACACACCCCAAGAAAGGTTTTTAGGAAAGTAGGGGCGATTTCACAGGGTCCTCATAAATGCGCAACGCATTTATGGGGTGGGATTCACGAATCGCCCGCAACAGACAATACAAAATGCCGTAAAAACGCTTTCTCGGGGACCCCGAACACATACCCCAAAAAATAAAAATAAAAAACAAAAATAAAAAAATAAAAAGACTTTTGTATTTGGAACGGCGGAGGCAAGCCGTCCGCCCTACAAACGGAAAATCACTGAACAGAAACTATATTAAATTTTGCGTTTTTGGTTCGCGGGGGCCCCGAGAAACCGCAGGCTTCTTGGGGTGCTTTCTGCGCCGAATACGAAAGGCTTAAAAAAAGGAGATTTTATCATGAAAAAATGCACAAAGTGCGGCAAAACCTTTGAAGACAGCAACTTCTGCCCCGCTTGCGGTACCGAAGTGAAGGACGCTCCCAAGGCTGCAGGCTACTCCGAAGAGGACATCAAGGACAACAAGATCTTTGCGTTCCTGTCCTATATCGGCCCTCTGTTCCTCGTACCTATCCTCGCTTGCCCCAAGTCCAAGTATGCACGCTTCCACGCTAACCAGGGTCTGGTTCTTTTCCTTGCAGAGATTATTATCGCTCTGCCTTTAAGATTCCTCGGTTGGCTCAACGGCTGGCTCTTCGGCGACCTTCTTAATTGGTACGGCACTTGGCTCAAGCTTGTTCCCACCTCTATCGGCTTTGTAGTCGATATCGCCGGTCTGGTTCTCGGCGCGCTGGCTCTCGTTCTCGCTGTTATCGGCGTTATCAATGCGTTCCAGGGTAAGGCGAATGAACTGCCCTTTATCGGCAAGATCCGCATCCTCAAATAAAATCGGAACTGTCTAAACTTTGCAGAACGAAAAACGCGAAAGATACAGTAAAATGTATCGAAAACCGTAGGGCCCGGCGTCCCCGA
Source organism: Eubacteriales bacterium (assembly GCA_045533895.1). Taxonomy (GTDB): domain Bacteria; phylum Bacillota; class Clostridia; order Oscillospirales; family CAG-382; genus SFLA01. The sequence continues at coordinate 12,358 of JAZSIT010000027.1, read as the reverse complement.
CGGTCCGTAAACAAATAAAAATGTAGGAATCCGCTTAATGCGGATTCCTTTCTTTTTTATTCGCGTTTTTCTAAAGGCTTTTCTGCTTTGTTTATACAGTTCCTCGCCAAAATCAGACTTTTAGTTATTATAGCCGTGAGTTTTGTGCGAACATATTACGGGGCGTCGAGAGCGCCGCCCTCTACGATATCGAGTCGCCACGGCTGTATTCTATCTGTAGGGGAGGGGTCTAAAAATGTTTTGGAACAAAACGTTTTTCCCCTCCCGTTATATACAAAAACAATAAACGGGACGGTGTTGGTGCTCACCGTCCCGCGAAAAGAGAGAAAAAATATGAATATGTTTTTTTACTTAGATTTATACTAGAGTAAAGGTATATTGGGCGTATTTTTCGTATTTTTCGCCTTTTTTGAGAAGCGGCTTTTGGCAGAAGGGAAGGTTTGGGCTATCGGGGCAAAACTCCGGCTCGGCGGCAAAGCCTGCACCGGCAGCAAAGCCTTCTTTTAAGAATTCACCTGTATAAAGCTGAAGGTAGGGATAATCTGTCTCGATACTCATCTTAATGCCTCCCCATTCTGCGGTAAAGGCGTCAACGCCGTCAAGGCAAAATGCGTGGTCATAATAAACATCGCCGAGTACCTTTCCGCTTCTGAAATCAAAGGTATCATCAACCTTTTTCAGTTCTCCCGTAGGAATGAGCCCATCGTCTACGGGAACGTAATGAGAAGCGTTTACGGTTAATTTTATTCCCTTAACGTCCTCTCTTCCCATATTAAAATATGTATGGGTGGTGGGGGCGAAATACGTATCCGCGTCTGTTTCGCCGTAAAAATCCGTTCTCAAGCGGTTGCCTTCCACGGTGTACCGCACTCCTGCTTTCAGGTTGGCGGGATAACCGCACTCGCCATCGGGAGAAAAACACACAAAAAGCACCGAGTTTTCGGTAATTTCTGCCACGTCCCACATCTTTTTGTCAAAACCGCACTTTCCGCCGTGAAGATGGTTTTCCCCGTTATTTTTATCAAGATTATATTCTTTTCCGTTAATATTAAAAGTGCCCTTTGCGATACGGTTTGCATATCTGCCCGCAACCGCGCCGATATAACAGGTGCCTTTTTGATACTCTTGGAGGGTGCCATACCCCAAAGTAAGCTCTTTTTCCATAAAACGGATACTTTTTACCGTAGCACCGTAGTTGATAACAGAAACCGACAGAGTATCCGAAGCGAGTATATATTCCTCTGCGCCGTAAAAATCCTTTTTGGTTACCAAAAAATATCACTCCTTTACCTATGTTATTTTACATTAATTAATAAGGTGTGTCAACAGAAAAGATTGCTTTTTGGGCGGGTATGGTGTATAATAAAACAGTGAGGTGAAGAGCATGGATATTAACGGAATACAAAAATTAACTCTTCTGGATTTTCCCGGCCACTGCGCCTGCACGGTGTTTTTGGCGGGATGTAATTTAAGGTGCCCCTTTTGCCACAATTCATCCCTTGTTTTGGAAAAAGGGGAATGTGTTATGACAGAGGAAAAGTTTTTTTCCTTCCTCTCCACCCGTGAAGGTCTGCTGGACGGCGTGTGCATAACCGGCGGCGAGCCTCTGTTGCGCAAGGATATTAAAGAATTTATTAGAAAAATAAAGGATGCAGGCTTTAAGGCAAAGCTGGATACAAACGGATTTTTCCCCGATGTTTTGGAGGAAATTTTGGCAGAAGGCTTGGTGTCCTACGTTGCGGTGGATATTAAAAACAGCCTTCCCGAATACTCACGCACCTGCGGAGTGAATGTGGACACGGATAAAATAGAACGCACGGTGGAGATGCTTGTTTCTTCGGATATAGATTACGAATTCCGCACCACCTGCGTAGCAGGCTACCACACCGAGGAAAGTATTGCCCAAGCGGCAAAGCTGATAAAAGGCGCAAAAAGGTATTTTTTGCAATCCTTTATAGACTCCGGCGCGCTGATCGACCCAAGTTGCACAGGAATAGACAAAGCGGGAATGGAGAAATTGCTCCAAGCCGCAAGAGAGTATGTACCGCAAGCTCAACTAAGAGGGGTGTGAGCGGAACTGTCTAAAAATCACCCCACAAATGCTGTTCCCATTTGCAGGGATCCCGCTTCGAAGCGCACCCCACAAATGCTGTTCCCATTTGCAGGGACCCCGCTTCGACCGTCCGCTTTAATTACAATATAAGGTAAAAATCCGTAGAAATAAAAATTCTACGGATTTTCTTTTTATCTTTGCGTTTCGTTCTGCACAGTTTAGACAGTTTACGGGCGGTCGGGGACGCCCGCCCCTACGGTATCGAGACGCCAATATATTTTCGAAACGGCATGGCAGTAATTTAATTGTAGGGGAGGGGTCTAAAAAGGTTTTGGAACAAAACGTTTTTCCCCTCCCGTTTTGTTATACATTTGGTTTTCCGACACACGCGAATTTTGTGCGAACATAATACGGGAGGGGAACGCAAAGCGTTAGACCCCTCCCCTACGATTATCGAAACCTTTTAGTGCGCACATTTCTTGAGGTGACTTCTGCACCGAATGAGCGCTTTTCATTTTACTGTTGTTATTTTGTCTTTGCTATACACTATAACATGCTCTTCCAAGCGGCAGGAGAGCTGAGACAGAAGGGTGGAGACGGTGCGGGTGGTGACAACATCGTCGCCGGAAGGACGGGGGTTTCCGTCGGGATGGTTATGGGCGAGAATGACCGCCGCCGCGCCGCAGGAAAGGACGGCGTTTACCAGAATGCGGTGGCTGAATCTGGCACCGCTTTTTCCTCCTCTGGCAAGGCGGGTTATATCAAGCAACTGGCCTTTTTCCGAAAGAGATGCCGCCCACACCTCCTCGTGAGGGAGTGACGCCAAAAGATTGCAGAAAAAATCGCGCTTTTCTTCGTATGTATTAAGATATACCGCTTCCTCCGGCACAGGAGTGCGCCGCGCCATAAGGCAGGCAGTCTGTATGAGAATGGCGGTTTTTTCCCCCACGCCTTTAACAGACATTAGCTCTTGCTTGGTAGCTGACGCCACACCGCGAAGGGAGCCGAATTTATCTATAAGCGCTTCCGCCATGGGACGGGTGTCCCCTCTGGGAATGGCATAAAAGAGCAGGACTTCAAGCAACTGGTCGTCGGTGCCGCAGGGCATTTCACCGGAATAAAGTCTTTCCCGCATACGGGAACGGTGTCCGCTGTGGTCTATTTGTTTTTGTTCCATTTTAGTTCTCCGTTTCCGGCAGTATATCTTTTTACGGAAAGGTAATCGTTTGCATCCAAATATCCGTTGCGGTTTACGTCTGCGGAATTTAAGGTATCGTCCGTATTTCCAAGGTTTTCTTTAATGGCATCAAGATCCCTCTCGTCGGTAACGCCGTTTCCGTCTGCGTCCCCTGCGGTAGCAAACTTTTCAAGCAAAAACTCGCTTATCCACTGAAGGTACTTGCTGTGGCCGTATTCACTGCAGTGAAGTCCGTCGTACATCATGGTAAACGCCGCCATATTTTCGTTTTTGCTCAACTCACCTATATCCACCAGACCGCAACCATATTCCTCAGCCAGATTTCTGACCGTGTTGCGAAAAGTTTCCAAATGTTTGCCGGTGTAATCAAGTCCGTACTGACCGGAAGAATAATAATTTTCCGCCTTGTGGGGAGTATGGGGAGTGACAAGCACCACGTAGCAATCTATCTTTTGAAGTTCTTCTATAAAATATCTTATATTTGCGGTAAATGTATCAAGAGGGTTGTTTGGTTTTCCGGTGGCAATGACCTCCGCTTGGTCGTTCATACCGAAGTTTATTATGCAAACATCGGGGTTTTTATCCAGCACGTCACGCTTAAAGCGGTTTCTTCCTTGGGTGGAGGTATCTCCTCCCACGCCGGAATTGATAACGTCCGTGCCGATAACGGTAAGCATACTCTTAACCCAGCCGGTAAATGCGGTAAGGCTATCGCCAAAAGCGACTACCGTTTTTTCGCTTAACTGGGACATAAATGCGCTGTCCTCAAAGAGCACCATTTTGGTGCGTACAACAGGGGAATATTCATTTCCCTTTTTCGCCCACAAAGATACGGTGAGCATACTTGAGTTGTTAAAAAGTGTTTTGGGTATCACATAAGTATCTGACGTGAGCTTTTTTGTGCTTTGCTTTATAACGCCGTCATCGCACACGGAAGAATCGTTGATGACCAGATAATATCCCGTGTTTTTATCGTAATCATTTATTTTTAAGGTAAAGCCGTTTTTGCCTGCGGCGGTGATTCCCATGTGGTTAAGGTTGGTTTTGGGCATGGAAATTCCTTTTCCTTCGGGAGCGTGGGGAGTGCCTGAGCCTTTTCCGCCGAAGGTTACCTTGGTGGTTGACCCCATATACAGATACGCCGTATCCCCTACCTTTACGTTAACCAGCCCATCAAAGGAGGAAGAATAACAGTCCGCAATAACAAACCCGTTTTTGGGTATTACGGCGGTTTTTGACATTCCCGTTCCCGTGGTAGTGTTTACACTTATAACCTTGTAGACTCCCTCGCCGAAATCGTAATCGCAGACGATAACTCTCCACCAAGAATAATCGCGGTAAGCGGCGGCGGGAAGAACGTCCTTGCCAAAGTCTGCGGTGAAAAGGATAGCGTCCTTATCGGTATAAGAATCTACGTTTACCTTGTTTGCTGTCCAGGTAGTTGTTGCGGCAGAAACCTTAACCGCAGGCACGAAAGCCAGCAGCAAACAAAAAACAAGCACGGCGGATATGGCTTTTCTCATTTTCATATAAGTTTTCCCTCTCTGCAGAAGATTTGTATGCAAATATATTACATTACTTTTGGCGGTTTGTCAACCAAAAACGGGCTGTGTTGACAAACAGTGGTTTTTCGGGTATAATGTAAGATGAAGTCTAAATAAAAAGCAAAAAGGTGTTTGATATATGAAAAACAGAAAAGGCGCAGCTTTGGCGTTAATACTACTGTTTGCGGTACTGTTCGCTTCCTGCGAAACAACGCCCGAAACAAGCGCGCCGGAGATATCTGCCGAGCCTATCGTAACCACCCCTACCTATACTTATAACGATTATTTGGAAGAAGCGCCCGCGTCGTGGAGTCCTTTCGCTTGGCGTACCGATGAGGACGAGTATATTCTCTCCCTCACCACAATGGGGCTGTATGATTTTGTACTTAACGAAAGCGGCGACGGATATTCTCTGGTTCCCGAAATGGCGGCAGGCGAGCCCGAGGACGTGACCGCAGCCTATGCGGGAGATGAAAAATGGGGTATTCCCGCAGACTCCACCGAGGGATACGCATACAAAATAACCCTTAATCCTTCCGCCTGCTGGGAAGACGGCACCGTCATTAACGGGGATACGTATCTTTATTCCGTTCAGCAGCTTCTTGACAGTAGTGTGAAAAACTACCGCGCGTCTGTATTTACTACGGGAGCGCTGGCTTTGGTAAACGGCAACGAATATTATAACAACGACCTTGCGGGACAGCCCGTTTACCGCGATAATATGCAGTCTTCTGCCTACGTTCATCCCTTTGATACGTGGGTGAAGGGAGAGGACGGAGCATACACCACAGCCGAAGGGGAAAAATTGGTATTTGTGCTGGACAGCCCCCTTAACGGAATGAACGGATACTCAATTCAAAGCTGGTTTGAAGAATCCGGCGAAACAGACTTTGCGTCCTGCCTGCCTGCCCTCCGCCAATTGGCAGACAAGAAGGGTTATGTTCCCGTTACCGACGAAACTATTGATATTCTCTATTCTTTCACCGGCTCAAAGGCGTGGGGAAAAGAAAGCAGGGACGAGCTCGCTTCCTACGTTTACTACGGCGACGGGGTTTATACATACGTTCCTTGGAGCGACGTGGGATTTAGTAAAACCGGCGACTATGAAATAACACTTATTCTCAACAAGCCCGTTGAGGTGTTTTACGTTAAATACGCTCTTACCGATAATTTTATTGTTAAAAAAGAACTCTACGAGCAGGATAAGCTTGCTTACGGAAAAACCGCCGAAAACTATATTTCCTGCGGTCCCTATAAGCTGGTCACATATATGGAAAGCCGTCTGTTTGTTTTTGAGAAAAACCTTTCTTTTTACGGATATACCGACGGAAAACACCAAGACCAGTATATGACAGACACGGTGAACTGCACCGTTATTACCGAAAAAAGTGAGGCGGTAAGCGCATTTTTATCCGGTAAATTGGACAGACTGCTGCTGTCTGCTTCCGATATGGAGGAATACGGCGACAGCGAATATATAATATACACGCCGGAGGATTTTACATCCAAGCTCTCCTTTAACGGAGATATTGAAGCCCTTAAAGCGAGAGAAAAGGAAGGAATAAACAAATCTATTCTGGCATACAAGGATTTCCGCAAGGCGATTTCACTTTGTATAGACAGAACCGAGTTTTGCGCCACCTGCACCGCAACCCACCAGCCGGGATACGGACTGTTTAACTATATGTATGTTTCCGACCCCGAAACGGGCTCTCTCTACCGCAACAACCCCCACGCGAAAAAGGCTCTGTGCGAGTTTTACGGCGTGAACAACGTGGCGGAGATAACCGGATATAACCCTGCGCAGGCGGCAGAGCTTTTTGTGCAGGCCTATGAAAGATGTCTTGAGGACGGAAACATTTCTGAAACGGATATTATTTCCCTTGAGCTTTCCATGGCAAAGAATAGCGAAGCAAACAGAAAAACCGTAGAATTTATCGAATCTTCCGTTAACACCGCCTTGCTCGGCACCGTGCTTGAGGGAAGAATAAACATAACCCTTAAAGAAGATGCGGATTTTTATGAAAGCTGCCGTTACGGGCTTACGGATATTATTGTTTCCACATGGGGCGGTTACTCCATGTCGCCTTATTCCCTTATGGAATCCTACTGTGTGAACGATAAACACTATGAATACGGATTCGATGCAAGCCTTGAAATGCTCAGTATCGTCCTTGGCGAAGAAACGGTTACCAAATCCTTTACCGATTGGTATTACGCATTGTCTGCAGGGGAATATTCCGCTTCCGATAAGGACACCCGTATATATATCCTCGCCTGCCTTGAAAAAGGTGTTTTGGAAAATTATTACACCACTCCCCTCTATTACCGCACGTCTGCATCCCTCCGCGGCAGAAAGGTAATATACGCCACCGAGGAATATGTGCAAAACCTCGCATTCGGCGGCATACGCTATATGACCTATGCCTATGACGACGCAAAGTGGAATGTGTATACCGAAGAAAGCAACTACTCTTTCAATTATTAATTGGAACTGTCTAAACTTTGCAGATCGAAACGCAAAAATGTTTAATGTTTGCTTTGGCGAACACCCAATGTAGGGGGCGGCGCCTCGACGCCCCGCTTCCCCACGACCAAATATAAGGTAAATTCCCGTAGAAAACCTACGGGAATTTTTTATCTTTGCGTTTCTAAACGCTTTTATGTATCTGTTTATTCTCCGGGGTCCCCAGAAACGCTATGCGTTTTTGGGGTGGTTCTACAGTTCCCGGTCAAATCAGGCTTTTAGTTTTTGTAGCCATTATTTTCGTGCAAACAGTTCGCGGGAGGGGCAAGCCCCTCCCCTACAAGCAACAGCCGTGGGTGTTACAAAATCTGCACATACTACCGGCAGCATATCGCGAAAGCGATGTCTTGAAGTGATGAACTGTATAAATGACGCAGAAAAAATCTTTTACGAGCGTGATGTCCAACCCAAAAACGCATAGCGTTTCTGGGGACCCCGAGTAGTAATCTACGACCAGCGAAGTAAAAGTTTCTAAAGAACGCGAATATAATGAAAATCCGTGTTATACGGATTTTTACCTCATTGTTTTCGGACGATCGGGGACGCCCGTCCCTACGGTTTTCGATACATTTAATTGTATCTCTCGCGTTTTTGTTCTGCGTTTATTCAGACAGTTCAGAAAATAACGAAAAGGTATTGATAATTTCAATTATTTGGAGTATAATCTATTTAATAATGGAGTAATATATCCAAATTATATAAAGCAGGAGAAATGTAAATATGGCAGAGCTTAAAAACGGGGCTGTTAAGACCCCTGTTGTTACAATAGTTATGGATGGTGTGGGACTTTGTCCCCGTACGGAGGGCAACGCTGTTGCCGCCGCAGACACACCTACTCTGGATATGCTTATGGCGTCCTATCCCACTTTTTCACTTAAAGCCCACGGCACTGCTGTAGGTCTTCCTTCCGACGACGATATGGGTAACAGCGAGGTTGGTCATAACGCACTGGGCGCAGGTCAGGTATTTGCCCAGGGCGCAAAGCTGGTTTCCTCCGCTATTGAAAGCGGTAAGCTCTTTGCAAGCGAAAGCTGGAAGAAGGTAGTTGCAAACGTTGGTGAAACCGGCACTGTTCATTTCCTCGGTCTGTTTTCCGATGGTAACGTGCATTCTCATATCGACCATCTGAAGGCGCTTATCGAGAAAGCAAAGGCAGACGGCGTTAAGAAGGTAAGAGTTCACATCCTGCTGGACGGACGTGACGTTGGCGAGACCAGCGCCCTTGATTACGTTGACCCCTTTGAGGAATTCCTCGCTTCTCTGTGCGACGAGGGCTTTGACGCACGTATTGCATCCGGCGGCGGAAGAATGGTTATTACTATGGACAGATACGAGGCTAACTGGTCTATGGTTGAAAAGGGCTGGCACACCCACGTTCTGGGCGAGGGCAGACAGTTTGCATCCGCACACGAGGCTATCGTTACCTACCGTGAGGAGACAGGAAAGATCGACCAGGATCTTCCTCCCTTCGTTATTGCCGAGAACGGTACTCCCGTCGGCACTGTTGAGGATGGTGACAGCGTAGTATTCTTTAACTTCCGCGGTGACAGAGCTATTGAAATATCCAAAGCCTTTGACGACAAGGATTTTGATAAGTTTGACCGTGTACGCAACCCCAAGGTTGTATACGCAGGTATGCTTGAATATGACGGAGATGCTCATATCCCCTCTATGTTCCTTGTATCTCCTCCCGAAATTTCCAACACCATGGGTGAATTTCTTGCTCAGCAGGGTGTTAACCAGTACGCGCTGAGCGAGACACAGAAATACGGCCACGTTACCTATTTCTGGAACGGAAACAGAAGCGGCAAGTTTAACGAGGAGCTTGAGACTTACGTTGAGGTTCCCTCTGACGTGGTTCCCTTTGAGCAGCGCCCCTGGATGAAGTGCGCAGAGATAACCGACCTGCTTATTGAAGCTCTTGAAAGCGGCAAGTACGGATATCTCCGTGTAAACTTCCCCAATGGCGATATGGTAGGACACACCGGCTCCTTTGCCGCAACCAAGATCTCTATGGAAGCGCTGGATCTGTGTCTGGCACGTATCCTTAAGGCTGTTGATAAGGCAGGCGCGGTTGCGGTAATTACCGCAGACCACGGCAATGCCGACGAAATGTACGAATACAACAAAAAGAAGGGCGCAGTTGCTCTTAACGAGGACGGCACCCCCAAGGCAAAAACAAGCCATACTCTCAACCCCGTTCCCTGCATAATTTACGATAACACCGGCAGAAACGATTACGTTTGCGTAGAAGGCGAATACGGTCTGGCAAACGTAGCGGCAACCGTTGTTACTCTGCTTGGTTATGAGCCCAAGGAAATGTGGGAAAAGTCTATGATAAATATAAAATGAGGAACGAGGAATGTGACGCGATGCGTTTCGCGCACCGCTAAATGAGGAATTATTGTTGATTTTTGTTCCACGGAACAAAAATCTTCCTTCATTCATCATTCCCGGGGTCCCCGAAAATCAAAGATTTTTGGGGTGGGTTACTCATTTCTCATTCATCATTTCAATTTAATGCTATGATTATTAACTATATTCAACAATACCTTGCCGGCGGAGATGTTTACGATATACTCATCTTCGCGGCAATAACACTTACTGCTCTGCTGTTCTCCCTTACGGTGCACGAGTGCGCCCACGGCTGGATGGCACACGTTTGCGGAGACGACACTGCCTATATGAGCGGCAGAGTTACCTTAAACCCTTTTGCACATCTTGACCCGTTGGGTGCTTTGATGATGCTGTTTGTGGGATTCGGCTGGGCAAAGCCTGTGCCGGTCAACTTCCGCAATCTTAACAGACCGAAAAGAGATATCGCCCTTGTTTCTCTGGCAGGACCTGTTTCCAACCTGATAATGGGCTTTGTTTTCACGGGTGTACACACCGCGATATACCATTTTGCCACATATTCGGAAACAATGCAGGTCATATACTCCGCATTTTATATTGCGGCAGTGCTGAATATCGGTCTGGCTGTGTTTAACCTTATTCCCCTGCCCCCTCTGGACGGAAGCAAGGTGCTTGCATGCCTGCTCCCTCCCCTTACCGCGGCAAAATATCTGATGTGGGAAAGATACTTCCGTATAATTATGCTGGTGCTTATTCTGGGACAAAACCTGCCCGTGGTCGGTAACGTTATCGGTACACTGTGGCTTCCCGTTGACCTGGTGAGAAGCGGTATTATAAACGGTATGGAACTGCTGTTTGAATTATTATGGAAGCTGTTCTGATATAATGGAAGAAAAAATATTAAAAATAGAGCAATACGAAGGTCCTCTTGACCTGCTGCTTGCACTTATTCAAAAGCATAAGATAGATATATTGGATATACCCATATCCGATATCTGCGAGCAATACATTGAATATATCGAAACGCTCCAGTCCCAGCAGATGGAGGTTACGGGTGAATTTATAGTTATGGGTGCCACCCTTATGCTTATAAAATCCCGTATGCTTCTCCCCCGTGAGGAGGGTGAAGAAGACCCCAGACAGCCCCTTGTTGACGCGCTTCTTGAACACCGCAGAGCGGAGCTTGCGGCGGTACTGCTGAAGGACAGAGCAGATGAATATTACAACCGCTTTACCCGTGAGCCGGAGGAATTGCCCCCCGGCAGTTATTCCAGACTGCACCCCGTTTCCCTTTTGGTGGAGGCGTTTATCCGTATGGGCACCCGTATTCCCGATGAGGGTGAAAAGGGTCAGCCTGCACTGTTTGAAAAGCTGGAGAAGGAGCGGTACTATACCGTTGACGAAAAGGTGCTTCATATCGCAAAGCGAATGTCAAGGCTGAAAAGATGCGCATTTACCGTGCTTTTTGACGATTGCGGCGGCAGAGGCGAGATTATCGCCACCTTCCTTGCGCTTCTTGAGATGGTGCGTGACGGCGCGGTTATGGTAAGCAGGGACGAGAGCGAAGAAATTTATCTTGAAATAATGCCGGAGGAGGAAGAATAAAACATGAATATATCTGAAATTTCTGCGGCATTGGAGGCGGTGCTGTTCGCTTGCGGCGCACCCGTACAAAAGGAAAAGCTGACAGAGCTTTTTGACCTGACGGGGGACGAGCTTACCGAGGCGGCAGAGCATCTGCGTGAAAAATTAAACGACGGAGAAAGCGGTATACAGCTTATTTATCTTGACGGAGCGTACCAGCTTTGCACCAAAAGCTGTATGGCAGACCTTGTCCGCAAGGCCCTTGAAATGAAGAAAACGCCGCCACTTTCCAAAGCGTCCCTTGAGGTGCTGGCAATAGTGGCGTACAACCAGCCCGTAACAAGGTCCTTTATAGAAACCGTGCGCGGTGTGGACTCGTCCTACGTGGTAGGCGCGTTGATGGACAAGGGTCTTATCTGCGAAAAGGGTTATCTTGATGCACCGGGCAGACCTACCCTTCTCGGTACGGGAGACAACTTCCTGCGCTGCTTTGGCTTGGAAAGTCTGGACGAGCTGCCCGATACGGGAGTTCTTATGGCGGAAAGCGAAACTGTAGGGAGCTTGATTCCGGAGGACGAATAAGTGGTCGCTTTGTATATTATACTCGGCATTATCGCGCTTATTTGCTTGGGTTTATTTGTGCGGGCAAAGGTTAGCGTGGTTTGGTGTAACGATTTGTTTGTGCGGGTGGGGCTGGGATTTTTATCCCACGAATTCGCGCTGAGCGAATTTAAGAAAAAAGCCCCCTCCGAAGAAGAGCCCGCCCAAAAGAAAGCGCAAAAAAAGAAAAAAGTAAAAAAGGGAAAACAAAAACAAAAAAAGGAAAAAGCAAAAGCGCCTTTTGAGGAAACCATTAAATTTTTCTATGATATTCTTTTTGCGGTATACAAGCATTTCGGCAAAAGAGTGAGAGTGGAAAAATACGTGCTAAAGGTTTCCGTGGGCACGCCCGACGCGGCGCAAACAGCCATTCTCTACGGCGGAATAAGCGCGGTTATGGCAAACCTGACAGCGCTGATACTCAAATTCAACCGCAAGAAAAACGCACGTATATATTCCGAGTGCAAGCCGGATTTCTTGAGCGAAAGTATGGATAT
>JAZSIT010000003.1:0-11834 GCA_045533895.1 Eubacteriales bacterium | reverse complement strand
ACAGTGGGGTGTGCTTTGGAGAGAAAGGAGCGGCTTTAATAATACACAAAAATATCTACCGTATTTCAGCGTTTTATACAATTGCAAGGCATAAAAAACACGGCGAAGAAAGTTTTTAATTTCTCCGCCGTTTTCTTTTATTGGGTTGTTTATTTAGTTTCCTTCTCCGCAGTATATTCCGGATTAAAGGTGCAGTTTATGCGGTAGCGGATATAATCCGTATCCGTTTTGCCGGTGAGGTTGGAAAGCAGCTTATTTTTGCCCCCTGCGGAGAGCATTTCTGCCGCGCGCTCAAAAAGCATGCTGCCGGGGCGTTCCGTAAAGGTTATGCGCATTTTGTTTTCAGGCAGAAAATAAAACTTTATAGCACGGTCGGAAGCGGTTTCGCAAAAAGCGAGATAAAGGGTGATGACGGGAACGCCGTCCTCGTTTTTACCGACACGGGCGGTGGCACCTATAACATATTTTTCACCGCCGAAATCCACCGTGGTATACTGTACCTGTTTAAGCCCTGCGGTGACACGGCGAAGTCCGTCCGCGGAAACGAAATCCACATACAGTTTATCGTCCTCTTTTTGGAAGGACACGCTTTTTATTCCGGCGCAGTGGTTGTTCTGCACGGCGCGGAGCACCACGGGCAAAAGCCCTGCGGACACCGCGTTTTTGGAAGTGAGGCGATAAGAAGTGCCCGAAATGTTATCCAAAAACCTGTTTGCCTTTATACGGGCAAAAAGGTTTTGTTTTACCAGACGTTTTTCCTCGTACAAACCGGAAACCGTTTTGCAAAGGGCTTTATACGCTTTTTTGTTTTCGGGCAGAGAGTCGGCTGCGGTCAGATGCCCGAAGTATTTTTCAACAAGGGTAAAAAAGGAGCTTTGCTGGAACACCTCGTCATTACCGCCGTTGGCGGCGATAACTATACCGTTTTCCTTTATACCCAACACGTTTTGCCCAAACATTCCGTTAAACAGAAAGCCCTTGTAATTTCTGCTCACCCAGATCTGACAGCCGTAATCAAAGCCGCCGTATTCGGCAGGAGCTTGGCGGTGGCGGCGTGTAAAGAGGCTTACCGTTTTTTCGCTTAAAATGCGTTTTCCGTTCCAAACCCCGCCGTTCATTACCAGCACGCCTATTTTTGCCGCGTCCTCACGGCGGAGATAAAGTCCCCAGCCGCCTTTTTCAATTCCTGCGGGGGAAACCTCCCATGGGTGGTGCTCAATACCCAAAGGGGTCCACAGCCGTTTTTCAAGATATTCGTTTACACCCGTTCCGCTAACCTTTTTTATTACGCAGGACAGCATATAGGTGTTCATACTGTTATATTCAAATTTTTCACCGGGGTCAAACTTTGTAGCGGATTCAAAAAACGCCTTTTCCCACTCGGTCTCGGTAACCGAACCAAGCTCGTTAAAGGACACACCTGTTGACATGGTAAGCAGTTCTTTTACGGTAATTCCGTTTTTAATAAACTTTGTTATACTGCCCTTATCCAGAATTTCCGCCAAAACATCGTCGGGAGAAAGAGCTCCCTCGTCAAAGAGCATTCCGATAGCCAGAGCGGTTACTGTCTTGCTCATGGAATGGACAGTATGGCAAAGGTCGGAACGGTAGACGCCGAAGTTTGCATCGCAAAAAACACGTCCCTTTCGCACCATGGTTATTCCGTGCATATTTACAGTAGGGTCGGAAGCCAGCTCGCAAAGGAATTTGTTTACCGTTTCCGATGAAACGCCCACCTCCTCAGGAGTGGCGCGGGAAAAGGGGTTTGACACCGCCTTCTCCACAGGGTCCGGCTTTTGGGGATAAAAAGGCACGGCAGGAACAACCGCCTTGTTTGGGGCAAACAAACGGTTTATAAGCTTTATTCCTCTGGTCTGAAAGAGTATATCCATAGTATTTAACATCTCCTGTAGGAAGATTATACCACCCAAATATGAACAAAAAATGTCGAAAAGGTGCTTTGCAGCACCTTTTTAACTTAATTTGAATCGAATTGTGAATTATAAAGAGAAGCGTAAAAGCCGCCCTGCTCCATAAGGCTGTCGTGGGTGCCCTGCTCGGTTATTCTGCCGTCGCGCATAACCAGAATATTGTCAGCTTCCTTGATGGTGGAAAGACGGTGGGCGATGACGAAGCAGGTGCGTCCCTCCATAAGTGCGCGCATTGCGGATTGGATATTCTTCTCCGTGCGGGAGTCTACGTTGGAGGTCGCCTCGTCCAAAATAAGCATAGGCGCATCTGCAAGGAATGCGCGGGCGATGGTGATGAGCTGCTTTTGCCCCTTGGAAATGCTTACGCCGTTATCCGTAACCACAGTATCGTAGCCATCGGGCAGGGTGTTGATAAAGGTATCGATATGGGCTTCCTTTGCGGCACGCTCAATCTGCTCGCGGGTGGCGTTTTCTTTTCCGTATGCGATATTTTCCGCGATAGTACCGCCGAAAAGCCAAGTCTCCTGCAATACCATAGTGTATGCTTTACGCAAAGAATCACGGGTATAATCGCGGATATCCTTGCCGTCTACGGTGATACCGCCGTCGTCCACATCGTAAAACCGCATAAGCAGGTTTATAAGTGTGGTCTTGCCTGCGCCTGTGGGACCCACAATGGCAGTTACGCTTCCTGCAGGCACGTGGACGGACATATCCTTTATTACCGGGTTTTCCGAATCGTAGCCGAAGGTCACGCTGTGTATATCCACTTCTCCCTTAACGTCGGAAAGTACGGTTGCGTCGGACTCATCGGGCTTTTCGGGAGCAGTATCAAGTATACCGAAGATACGGTCTGCGGCGGCGAGCGCCGACTGCAGGTCTGCTAAAATGTTGGCAAATTCGTTTATAGGACCGGCAAACTTACGGGAATACTGCACGAAAGCGGAAAGATCGCCCAGATTGAGAAACAGCACGCTTGCCGCGCCGATATTTCCCGTTAAGGACAGCATAAAGAATATACCGCCGAGGAGGGTAACCAAAGACACCGAAAGATTGTTTATGAAGTTTACGCCGGGACCGATTATGGCGCCGTGGTAATCCGCCTCATAATATGCGGCGCAGGAATCTGCGTTACGGGAATCAAAACTTTCGCAAACATCCTCTTCCCTGCCGTAAATGCGTATGGTGCGCTGGCCGGACAGCATTTCCTCTGCATAGCCGTTTAATTCGCCCAGCTTTGCGCTTCGTCTCTTAAAAAGAGGGCGTGTGCGCTTGGTCTTATACCGTGTGAACAAAATGGATATGGGCACGGTGACCGCAAAAACACTGATAAGAACGGGAGAAATATACACCATATACCCCAAAGAGCCAACAACTGTAACCACAGACGCGCATATCTGCAACAGGTCGTGGGAAAGGGTGGCGTTAACGGTATCGATATCGTATGAAATGTGGCTTACGATATCTCCTGTCTGATGTGTATCGAAATATCCTGCAGGTAATTCAAGGAGGTGGTCAAATACTTCTTTGCGCAGGGTGTAGGTGATTTTTTGGCCTAATTTTACCAGCAGTGCTGCCAGCATATAGGACATGGCGGCGGAGGCGGCATAGACGATGACCATTAACACCACGTTATATGTAACCGTTTCCATATCCACTTTGCCTGCACCGAGGTCAATGGCGTTAAGCGCCTTTGCGGAAAGGGAGGGACCCAAAAGGGCAAGCAGGTTTGACACGAGCATAAGGGCAAAGGCGGCTGCCACATAGCCCTTGTGGCGGAAAAGATAGCCTGCGAGACGGAAAAATGCCGCTTTTTTACTGCGTTTTTGGGAAGTATTGTTGTTAGTCAAGGACTGCACCTCCCATCTGGGAATTACTTATATCTCGATATTCCTCGCTGGTCTCCATCAGCTCGTCGTGAGTACCCATTGCGCTAATCCGTCCCTCGGACAGGACGATAATCTTATCGCACCCCATGACCGAGCTTACGCGCTGTGCCACAACAACGGTGGTACTGCCTGCTGTATCTGTTTTTAATGCTTTGCGCAGAGCGGAATCTGTGCGGTAGTCAAGAGCGGAGGAGGAATCGTCCAGAACCAGAATTTCCGGTTTACCTGCAACAGCGCGGGAGATGAGGGTGCGCTGGCGCTGACCGCCGGAAAGGTTATATCCTTTGGAGGTAAGCATACGCTCATAGCCTTCGTCAAAGGAATTTATAAACCCGTCCGCCTGCGCGGTAACGGCAGAAGCGCGGATATCATCATCTGAAATACCGCGGTAAAAATCTATATTATCCTTTATTTTACCTGCAAAGATAAAATCGTTTTGCATTGCCGCGCCAAAGAGTGCGCCCAGCTCCTCTTGTTTTAAGGTGCGCACATCCTGCCCGTCAATATACACATTACCCTCGGTAACGTCATAAAGGCGCATAAGCAGAGAGAGAAGTGTTGTTTTTCCGCTTCCCGTTGCGCCGATAATACCCAAGGACTCGCCTTTGTTAAGAGTGAATGAGATATTGTGAAGGACGTTTTTGGTGTTTCCGTATGCAAAAGACACGTTATCGAACTCAATAAACGCGCCATTCTTTTTGTTGGGGAAATCGGTTACCGATGCCACGGAAAGGTCGGCAGGGGTATCCAACACCTCGGCAACGCGGTGGGAAGAAGCAGATGCTTTGGAATACATCATAAACAGACGGGATATTGCCAGCATTGCCATTGAAATAAGGGTGAAATACTGGATAAACGCCACTATTTTGCCCGGCTCGGTAAGATCGGAATTAACGCGGATAGCGCCTGCGAAAACTACTGCGGTAAGTCCCAGATTCATGAAAAAGTTCATGGCGGGGTTAGCGGCAGCCATGGTGATATTGGCTTTTTTCTCTTTTTCCGCAAGGGTGCGGTTGGCAGTATCAAAACGGTCGGATTCATATTTTTTGCGGGAAAGTGCTTTTATTACGCGGATACCCGTTGCGTCCTCTCGGACTACCTTTACCATTCCGTCCACTGCTTTCTGGCTTTCTTTGAACATTGGCAACCCCTTTCGGGAAATACCGTAAACGGTAATGAAAATAAAGGGAAGCACCGCCGCCATTACTGCAGTAAGAACGGGATCGAGGGTAGAAGTGATTATAAGGCCGCCCACGAGCATTATGGGAGCGCGGACGCCCATACGCTGTACCACGTTCATAAAGTGGTGGATATTGTATGTATCGGTGGTAAGACGGCTTTCAAGAGATGCGACGGTGAAAGCGTCTGTCTGTGCGGGAGAAAGGGTCATTGTACGGCGGAAAAGATCGCCGCGTATCTCACCTGCAACGGTTTTGGAAACCTTTGCCGCCATACGGTTGGCTGTAATGTTTCCTGCCACTGCGATAAAGGCGCACACCATCATAAGCAGCGACCACAATACTATGCGGCGGGTTATGATGGTTGTATCAATATCCGTCTGCCCGTCGAGGGGGCGGATAACGTAGTCGATAATATAGCTGAGTATATACGGAAGGGTTAATTCCGCCATGGTGGCAAGAGTTTTTATGGTAAAGGCAAAGGTCATAAACCCGCTATGTGGTTTAAGATATGCAAGTATCCTCTTCAAAGCCGTTCTCCCTCCCCTGCCGTATCCGAAAGCGAGCCGTATGCGGCGCTTTTTTGGGCAATTTTCTCAAGCACCGATATAAACACGTTAAATTCCTCTTCGCTTATATCGGCGGTAATGTATTCGTTCCAATCCTTAAGTATGCTTTTTATCTCGGGAAGCATGCTTATCGCTTTGTCTGTTGGGTACACCAGCAAAACTCTGCGGTCAGATTCGCTTTGCTTGCGCTCCACAAATCCGTGCTGTTCAAGATAAAGAAGCGCGCGGGTGACGTTGCTTTTGTTAATATATACCATTTTCGCAAGGGACTCTTGAGTTATGCCGGGATTGCGGCAAAGAGTGAGAATATACGGAAAATGGCAGGCGCCGAGCTCGGTGCCGGCAAGCCTGTCCGTGCGGTACATAGCACTGCAACGGCTGATCATATTTATATATCGCATTGTTGATGCCATAGTGTCCTCCGAAATTAGTTGCGCACGCAACTATTTGTGCAGAGTATAGCATATATGCCGAATAATGTCAAGAAAACACAAAAAATTCCCGTAGAAAAACTCTACGGGAATTTGCCTGCGAACACACAAGCGCTCGCAAGGTGATTATTAATTCAGATTAATAGTTGATCTTTTTCTCTGCAAAGTATGCCTGAGGATGTGCACAAACAGGACATACGTTAGGAGCCTTCTTACCGATAACTACGTGGCCGCAGTTAAGGCATTCCCAAATAGTATCGCCTTCCTTGCTGAATACAAGACCTTCTTTGCAGTTGTTGAGGAGCTTTCTGTATCTCTCTTCGTGCTCTTTTTCGATAGCAGCAACGCCGTCGAACAGCTTTGCGATAGCCTCGAAGCCTTCTTCGCGAGCTTCTTTAGCGAAGGTTGCATACATATCGGTCCACTCATAGTTTTCGCCTGCAGCAGCTTCTTCAAGGTTGGTTTCGGTATTACCGATACCGCCGAGAAGCTTGAACCACATTTTTGCGTGTTCCTTCTCATTGTTTGCGGTTTCTTCAAAAATGTTTGCGATCTGAACGTAGCCTTCCTTGCGTGCTACAGATGCAAAATAGGTGTACTTGTTTCTTGCCTGAGATTCGCCTGCGAAAGCGGTCATAAGATTCTGCTCGGTTTTGGTTCCTTTGATGTTCATTGTGTTTCTCCTTTTTTATACAGTTAATTTAAGTTTTTTACATTCATTGCACTCTCTGCGCACAGTGAGCTCGTATGAACAACGCTCGCCCAGAACAATCTCCAAAGCGTTGGTCACTTGAGAAGGAAGGTCGCTCACGTCGCCGCACACGGGGCAGACGATATGCCCGTGGGGACAGATGGTTTTATCAAACCTGTCTGCACCGGAGGGGACGGAAATTCTGCGTATTATCCCTTCCTCTGCCAGCTTGCCCAGATTGCGGTACACCGTGCCAAGGGATATATTGGGTATATCCGCCCGCACCCTTGCGCAGATACTGTCTGCATCCGGATGCGAACAGCTTTCGCGCACGGCTGAAAGTATGGCGTCTCGCTGTTTTGACATTCGCACCTCCAAAGTAGTAATAGTTACTAATATTAGTATATCCAAATTTTTCCAAATGTCAATAGCAAAATGCAAAAAACAAAGGAAATTTTTTATTAAACTGTGAGAGCTTTGTTTTTAAGTCGGAGGTTGTCTGCAATCATAGCGATAAATTCGGAATTGGTAGGCTTACCGCGGGAGTTCTGCACCGTGTAGCCGAAGAAAGAGTTTAGCACGTCAAGGTCGCCCCTGTCCCAAGCTACTTCGATGGCGTGGCGGATTGCACGCTCCACTCTGGAGGATGTAGTTCCATATTTCTTTGCAACGGACGGATACAGCACTTTGGTTACCGAATTGATAATCTCGTTATCGTTTATCGCCATTATTATTGCCGTACGTAGATACTGATATCCCTTAATATGAGCAGGAACGCCGATTTGATGTATTATTTTTGTCACCTGCGCTTCGAGGTCGTTTTCATCGTTGGCTCTTACACGTATTCTGCGGGATTTATCTGCAAGACGTACTACTCTTTCTGCCAGCGTGGTGTAATCCGGCGGCTTGATCATACAATATGATGCCCCTGCCTCGCAGCATTCCTCGAAAAGCTCCTCTGAATTAAAGGAGGACAGCATTATAAATGCCGGACAGGATTCGCCGAGCTGTTTGCGGCACTCCTTTATAAGTCCTGCACCGTCCAACAGGCTTAAATATAATTCGCTTATGACAACGTTTGGTTTTGTGCGGCATATCCGCGCGAAAGCGTCCCTGCCGTCGGATGCCTCGCCCACAATTTCCACGCCTCTGGGACGGAGGTGTTGTATACACTGAGATCTGAACTCTGCCGACCCATCAGCAATAAAGACTCTTGCCCTTGTCTTAAGTTTTTCCATTTACAAATACATCCTTTCAATACCCGTATGTTTTTATGTTTGCCAAAATTATAGCATATCTGCCAGGTTTTGGCAATAGTTTTTTGCCAATTTCTTCATATTTTTGCCAACTTTTTACGACAATTGGCAACAAAAGAATACATAATAAGACAAAAAAGACTAAAACAAAAAATCACCCCAAGAAGCATGCGGCTTCTTGGGGACCCCGACAACAAAAGACCCTGCTTTATACAGGGTCTTTACTCTGAAAGTGTTATATGGTTTTAATTACGTTAAGCAAAGCCGCGGTACTTTCCTCGGCACCCTCCTTTGGGGCAACAAAAAGTGCCAGAAAGAACGCCGCGATGGTGATGATGATTATGGCACACTGCTTTATACGGTTGATACGCATAAAGCGCTTGTATGCATCACGCATAGCGTTGCAGGTGCTTTCCTCCGCCTTTGCACAGGGAAGACAGAGGGTATCTGTTTTGCCGTCAATATATTCGAGGTGGCGTTTTGCAATATCTGCCGCCGCAAGATTGGGATAGTCTGCAACTATCTGTTCAAACAAACCCTTTGCCTGCTCGGGGTCGCCGCCGCGGAAAAGAAGAAGGGCGGAATAAAACAACACGCCGGAATTATTGAGCTTGGCGGTATACTCTCCTTCAGGCTCGTATCTGTCCTCATTTAAGGTAAGGGCGCCCTCGTAATCGCCGCCGAGAAATCTTTCGTACATATCTATATGATTGACGCTTCCGCTGAGGAGCTGTTCGCGGTTTTTAGAAGTCTCCACAAGACTTCTGTAATCCACGCAAACGCGGCGAAGGTTTTCTCTGTCATCAGTTTCAAAATACGCCTTTGCCAGATGCAGATACATAACGCACTTTATACCCTCGTTAACTTTGCGGTCCAGAGCGGCGGTGCAGAAGCTTATCACCTCATCGTAATCGCCGGAATACATACACGCATACAGATATTCCCACTGGGCTTTTGCGTGTTTATCACAAGCGATGACGGATTTATATTTCTTGCCGTCAAGGTCTACAAACAAAATTGAAAGAATATTTTTTTCATACCTACGTGCCGTAAAGCGGCGCATAAAAATAATATACACGCCAAACACAGCAACAGCAGCTATATAAAATCCAAGCAGAGTAAAAAGCACTACTGCCAGCGCAAAGCCCAGCAAAAGGAGCGCATTACCTCTTTTATAATTATTATATATCTTCTTCGCTTCCACAAAAAGCACCTACCTTTCCCACGATTATATCACAACCCTCAAAACCTTGTCAATACCACGGTCTTGACACCGCAGTAGGGATATGTTAAAATTATTCATACCTATTATTGACAAATAACGGGAGGAGAAAAATGAAAAAAATAATTTCCGTTATATTATGCTTAACCTTTGTCTTTTTTGCAGGGTGCGATGTGGTGCTTAACGCCCCCATTGACGAAAGCAAGCAGGTTGTTAACGAAAGCTCTGAAGAAGAGATATCAATAGTCGAAATCCCCGATGAGGACGACGGTATATTTCTTGTTTCCAACGAAGAGGAACTTAAAAACATTGATTTCGGTGATTACGAGGGCATTCCCACCATTTGTATGACCGCTCCCCTTTCCCTTACCGAAAACGCGGTTTTTGAAAGACCCATAAATATATTCTACACTGCCGATAGTTTGCCTCAAAAATCCCAATACGGTATTGTTGTAGTTACCGACGAAACGACGGAAATCCGTATTAAAAGCAGCACAAAATCACTTTTTTCAAGCGGTCTGCTTACTATCGACGCGCCGGAATGCGATATTGTGTGGGAAGGAGAAAACACGCCCGAGGAAAGGGACATACTGTGTTTTTGCAACGTAAAGACCTTTAACGGCAAGGAATATAATACTCTTGGAGGAAAGGGAAAAATAAATATTGACAGCATTTCCGTAAAGGAAATGGATACTCAATTTTCTGTCCGCGGTAACGTGATAACATTGGGTTTTCCTCTCTCCGCAAGCGATAAGGACTTAAAGAGCGCATCTCTTACCATAAGCACAAAGGGCGCAAGCGAAGAAAAGGAATATGACCTTACCAAAGAGCACAACATAACCTTTACCGACAGTCAAGGAAAGCAACGAGTGTTTTTGCTGAAAGGGGAACGGATTTCCTACGGCGTGCCTGTAATGCAGATATATACCGACGGAAACGCACCTATTAACTCAAAGGAAAACTACGTAAACGGTAAAATGATACTGGACGGTGTAGAATACCAACTGCAGATACGGGGCAGAGGAAACGCATCTTGGAACGCTTTTCCCAAGAAATCCTACCGTATTAAGCTTGATAAGGGTGCGTCACTTTTCGGATTACCCGAAAACCGCGATTGGGTGCTTACCGGAAACTACGCAGACAAGACACTTATCCGAAACGCAGTGGCTCACGAGATAGCGTCTGTTATGGACGGCTTGGAGTTTACCTCGACACATTTTTCGGTGAATCTGTATATAAACGGAGAATACAAGGGCGTTTATTCCTTTGCAGACAAGATTGAGGAAGGCGGCGGCAGACTGGATTTTACGGATATTGAGGGCGACCAGCCCAACACCTTTGGCGGGCTTGACATAGGCTTCCTTATAGAGGTGGGCTGGGATTTCGACGGCGAGAACGTATACAACCGCGATTATTTTGATGCCAAGAAGGTTATACGAATATACGTTAAGGAGCCAAAAAGCGAAACCAAGAACACACCCGAATTCACCTACGCAAAGCAATATATTCTGGCGATGGAAAACGCTGTTATGACCGACCAAAACTGGCAGGATTATATCGACCTCGACGCTTGGGTGGACTGGTTTATAGTGGCGGAGCTTACCTTTAACACCGAATCCTGCTTCCACAGAAGCTGTTATATGTGGAAACGGGCAGGCGGTAAGCTTATGCTTGGCCCCGTGTGGGATTTTGATATGGCATTCGGAAACCATCAGGGCGATATAAGAAACTACGACGGGTTCTGTACCACAGAATCCACATACGTTTACGTAACAGAAAACTGGATAAATTATCTTATAAAATATCCCGCTTTTACTTCCGCCGTAAAGGAACGCTGGAACGAGAAAAAGGATGAGCTGAAGCAGGTTGCCTTAAGCTCTATAGACAATCAATCCGCGCTTCTGGACGGCTCCCAGCAGTATAACTTTGAACTTTGGGATATTATGACACAGCAGATTGGTATGGGCAACGTAAGCCCCACAAAGTATGATACCTATGAAAAGCAGGTGGATTACCTGCGCGAGTTTATTAACACACGCTGGCAATATCTTGATGAGAGAATAAACAATGAGTTTTAAGAAGACATTACTTATAACCGGTTTTGACCCTTTTGGCGGAGAAAGCATTAACCCTTCTTATGAAGCGATAAAGGATTTACCGGACATTCTGGGCGACTGCCGTATAATAAAATTATGCGTCCCCACCGTTTTCGGAGAAGCGGTAAAAACCGTTTTGACAGAGGCGGAAAAATATGCCCCCGATATTATCCTATGCGTAGGTCAGGCAGGAGGGCGAAAAGGTGTAACGCCGGAGGCTGTGGCGATAAATTTAAGAGACGCAAGGATTCCCGATAACCGAGGAAATACGCCTGTTGACACCCCTTGTGTTGCGGACGGACCCGCCGCTTATTTTTCTACCCTGCCGGTAAAAAATATGGTGAACGCCATAAGTGAATTGGGAATTCCAAGCAGTTTATCCTATTCTGCAGGAACCTTTGTATGCAACGACCTGATGTATTCCCTGCTTCACCATTACAGAGACACAAAGGTGTTAGTTGGGTTTATACATGTTCCCTTTTTACCCTGCCAAGCAAAAGACACACATCCTTTTCTTGAAAAAAAGCAGATAACGGCAGCACTTACCGCCGCAATTTCTGTGTTATAACAA
>JAZSIT010000077.1:0-5465 GCA_045533895.1 Eubacteriales bacterium | reverse complement strand
CATGGTAGAAACCATTAACAAGGTGCTGAGAGTATCCAGACAACTTCTTCAGGAATTGGGCAGAGATCCTACCGACGAGGAAATTGCCGAAGAAATGAAGATGCCTGCCGAAAAGGTACGCGAGATACTCAAGATAGCACAGGAGCCCGTTTCTTTGGAAATGCCTATCGGCGAAGAAGAGGACAGCCATCTGGGTGATTTTATCGCAGACGAAAAGACTCCCGCTCCCTCTGACGCGGCAAACTCTATGATGTTACGCGAACAGCTTATCGAAGTGCTTAAGACTCTTACTCCCCGTGAGGAAAGCGTGCTTAAATTACGTTTCGGTCTTGAGGACGGCAGACCCCGCAGTCTTGAAGAGGTTGGTAAGGTATTTGATATTACCCGTGAGCGTATCCGCCAGTTAGAGGCAAAGGCGCTCCGCAAACTCCGCCATCCCAGCAGAAGCAAGAAATTAAAGGATTATCTGGAGTAATACGGGTATGAGAACAGCCATTATAGGCGCGATGAAGATTGAAGTGGAAGCACTTTGTGAGCGTTTTGGCGCGGTCGAGACCGAAAAGGGAATTTTTATTTCCGATAAGGGCGATGACACCGTTATTATTTGCCAGTGCGGAATAGGAAAAGTAAACTCCGCTTCTCTTACACAGCGCATTATAGATAAATATTCGCCCGACCGTATAATAAACACGGGAACTGCAGGCGGGCTGGCAGAGGGCCTTAATATAGGCGACGTTATTATTGCCGAGAAAGCCGCTTACCACGATTTTAAGCCGGTGCAGATAGTTGTGGATATGATCGGCGAAAAATATATCCGTTCTGATAAAAAGCTTACCGAGGATGCAAAAAAGGCATGCGAAGTAAACAACATCCCCCACCGTATAGGTACCGTAGTTACAGGCGATTGCTTTGTTTCTACCGAGCAGCAGAGAGAGGATATTTTTGCAGAATATCCCGATGCGCTTTGTAACGAGATGGAAGGTGCGGCTATTGCCCACGTTTGCCACAACAATAATATTCCCTTTGTTATTATAAGGGCAATAAGCGATTTCGCCGCAGACGAAAAGATATTTGACGAATTCGCCGCCCACGCGGCAGCTTTTGCGGCACAGATATCCGAATACATAGCGAAAAACAGTTAGTTATTCACGGAGGAAACTATTAAATGAAAGAGCAGCTAAATCAGATCTCCGTTGCGGCGGCGCAGGAGATCGTAACCGCCTCCGATAAAAATGAACTTGAGGCGGTTAGAATTAAATATCTGGGCAAAAAGGGTGCGCTCACCGCAATACTTCGCGGAATGGGTTCCCTTACCCCCGAGGAACGCCCCGTTATCGGTGCGTATGCAAACACAGTAAGAGCAGATATTGAAAAAATGCTTGAGGAAAAGGGAGTTTCTCTTGCTTCCGCAGAGCTGAAAAGCGCACTTGTAAAAGAAAAACTTGACGTTACCATGCCTGCAAAGGCAAAGACTGTCGGCAAGCTTCACCCCATCACTCAGGTTGAAAACCGTATGAAGGAAATATTCGTGGGTCTGGGCTTTGACATTGTTGAGGGTCCCGAGGTTGAAAGCGCATACAACAACTTTGACGCGCTGAACGCTCCTGCAGACCACCCCTCCAGAGACTTTCAGGATACCTTCTATATTAACGATACTACTCTGCTCCGCACGCAGACATCTCCCGTTCAGATCCGTGCGATGCAGTCTATGAAGCCTCCCATAAGAATAATCTCTCCCGGCAGAGTTTACCGTTGTGATGAGGTTGACGCTACCCACTCCCCTATGTTCCATCAGCTTGAGGGTCTGGTTATCGATAAGAACATAACTCTCGGCGACCTTAAGGGTCTTCTTGAACTGTGGGCAAAGGAAATGTTCGGTGAAAACACCAAGACACGTTTCCGTCCTCACAACTTCCCCTTTACCGAGCCCAGCGCTGAGGTTGACGTATCCTGCTTCGTATGTGGCGGCAAGGGTTGCCGTCTGTGCAAGGGCGAAGGCTGGATAGAGCTTTTGGGGGCAGGTCTGGTACATCCCAACGTATTGAGAGCCGGCGGCATTGACCCCGAGGTTTACAGCGGTCTTGCTTTCGGTATGGGCATTGAGCGTGTTGTTATGACCAGCTACGGTATTGACGATATGCGTCATTTGTATGAAAACGATATCCGTTTCCTCGGACAGTTTTAATGGGAGGTAGCAAACAATGAAAACACCACTTAATTGGCTTAAAGAATACGTAGATATCGGCTGTACTCCCAGAGAGTTTGCGGAAGTTCTCACCCACACCGGCACCAAGGTGGAGGGATATGAGATACTCGGCGAAGAGATCTCCAACGTAGTTGTAGGTAAAGTGCTTGAGATGGAGCGTCATCCTGACAGCGACCATCTGTGGATATGCCAGGTAGAGGTTGGCAAGGATGCTCCCGTGCAGATTGTAACCGGTGCACAGAACGTTTCTGTTGGCGATATGGTTCCCGCTTGTCTTGACGGAGCGCATCTCCCCGGCGGTAAGGTTATCAAGAACGGCAAGCTGAGAGGCGTCGTTTCTCAGGGCATGCTTTGTTCTCTGGGCGAATTGGGACTTACCACCCACGATTATCCTTATGCTATCGAAGACGGCATATTTATTCTTCAGGAGGAATGTGCTCCCGGCGATGATATCAAGGACGTTTTGCTTATGAACGATACATTGGTTGAGTTTGAGCTTACCTTTAACCGTCCCGACTGTCTGTCTTATCTGGGAATTGCAAGAGAGGTTGCCGCTTCCTTCGGAAACGATCTCAGAGTACACAAGCCCGAGGTAAAGCCCGCCAACGACGGAGACGATATTTCCAAATACATTTCCGTTAAGGTTGAAAACACCGAGCTTTGCCCCAGATATTCCGCAAAGGTAATTAAAAACGTAAAGATAGGTCCCTCCCCTGCATGGCTGAGAGCAAGGCTGAGAAATGCAGGCGTAAGACCTATAAACAACATAGTTGATATTACCAACTACGTTATGCTTGAGTACGGTCAGCCCATGCACGCTTTTGACTACAACTATATTTCCTCCAAGGAAATTATTGTTCGTAACGCAAAGGCAGGCGAAAAGATAACTACTCTTGACGGCAACGTACACGAGCTTACTTCCGAAATGCTTTGTATTGCAGACGGTGAAAAGCCTGTTGCACTTGCAGGTATTATGGGCGGTGAGAACAGCGAAATTCTGGATACCACCAACACGGTTGTATTTGAATCCGCTAACTTCGCAAGAATGAATATCCGTCTTACATCCCGTCAGGTAAACCTGCGCACCGAATCCAGCGCAAAGTTTGAAAAGGGACTTCCTCCCGTAAATACCGTTCCCGCACTTGAAAGAGCTTGTGAACTTGTTCAACTTCTTGGCTGCGGCGAAGTTGTTGACGGTATGATAGACGTTTGTAACACTAATATCCAGCCTACCGTTGTTCCCTTTGATTGGGAACGAGTTAACAGCCTGCTGGGCACTAATCTTTCTCTTGAGGAGCAGAGCAATCTTCTTGCTCCCCTTGACCTTATTGCTGACGGCAAGGGTAACCTTATTGTTTCTCCCTACAGAAGTGATATCGTTACCACCGCAGATATCGCCGAAGAGGTTGCCCGTCTTTACGGATACGATAATATCGTCCCCACCCTGTTCAAGTCTGAGGCTAAAGAAGGTAAGTATACCGAAGAGCAAAAGTTTGTTGCAACCATGCTTAACACTATGACCGCTTACGGATTTAACGAAGTGTACACTTATTCCTTTGTTTCTCCCAAGTGGTATGATATGATAGCTCTCCCCGAGGACAGCCCTTGCAGAAATAACATCAAGCTTATTAATCCTCTGGGCGACGATACTTCCGTAATGCGTACCACCGCACTTCCCTCTATGCTGGACGTTGTGGCGCACAACCGCAATATGCGTGCTCCCGCTTGCCATCTCTTTGAGAATGCTTGCGTTTACTTCCCGTCTGAAACCGATATGTCCAGCGAGCACAAGGTGCTTACCATGGCGTTCTATGACAGCAGCGAGGACTTTTATGACCTTAAGGGATATGTTGAGGGTCTTTTGGATAAGCTGAATATCCGCGGATACACAGTAACAGCAGAGGAAAACAACCCCTCTTACCACCCCGGAAGATGCGCGGTTATTACCAAGGGCAAGGAAGTTATCGGCGTGATGGGACAGATACATCCCACTGTTGCAGGTAATTTTGATATTGACGTGCCTGTTTATGCCGCAGAGATAAACGTTCCCGTTGCTATGGCAGCCAACGACGGAAAGAAGGATTACAAGCCTCTGGCTGTATATCCTGCTATGGAAAGAGATATTGCTCTGCTTATGGATGATGAGCAGACCGCATCTCTCGTTTATGATGCCGCAAAGAAATACTGCGGTAAATCTCTTGAAAGTATCGTTGCTTTTGACCTGTATAAGGGCAAGGGCGTTCCCGAAGGAAAGAAGAGCGTTGCGTTCAGACTTACGCTACGCGCTTCCGACAGAACCCTTTCCGATACTGAGGCTGACAACGCTATTAACAAGCTGCTTAAGAAGCTGGAAGCTGAAAACGGCATCGTAATGCGTGCTTAACGTAAACCTTTTTGTACTCAAAACCATATTTCCCCTTGAAATATGGTTTTGGGTAATGTATAATATCTTTATTGAATACTAAAAAACACGGAGGGTATACAGATGAAGGAAAACTCAACAAAGACAGTTCCCTTTTCGCTTAAAGAGCAAAAGGAATTAGAGATACGTTTGGCTCTGCAGTCGGTGTATAACTCGCTGACTGAGAAGGGCTATAACCCCATTAACCAGATAGTAGGTTACATCCTTTCCGGAGACCCTACCTATATCACCAACCACAATAATGCAAGAACCATTATAACCAAAATTGACAGAGATGAATTGCTTAAGATACTTGTTGAAAGCTATCTTAAATCGTCTCCCAGGAGAGGTAACTGAAAATGGCTGATGTAAATACTCTTATGTACCGCGGTAAGCCGTTGGTAAGACAAGGCAGATTTCTGTTTTACGGCTTCCCGGACGATAAATATATTCTGTTTATGAATATACTTGAAACCAAGAAGGACGGCGACCTTGAGGTTGCTACCCGCGTTCTCGTTCAGATTCAGGATACCGACGAAAACGTTTCCTTTGCGCAGAAGGTAGTTAAACAGTGCGAGAAAAAGAGCTTTTTTGATGCATTTGAAATCGGCACCATCTGGCTTGAAAGAGAACTTAAAAAATAAAAAACACCCCAATAACAAAAAAACCTGCCGTTTTATATTAAACGGCAGGTTTTGAATTTTGCATAAAAATATTTTTATTTTTTTCAAAGTAACTGTAACCTTTTTGCGTTTTGGAAGGTATTATGTGTGAAAGGCGGTGATTCCAATAGTTTCATTTTTCTTTACGAATACAAACGAGAAAAATAATGAAACGCACGGGGACGGCACGTATACG
>JAZSIT010000067.1:0-3771 GCA_045533895.1 Eubacteriales bacterium | reverse complement strand
AAATATACATAAAATAATTATTAGTTATTCGGAAGATGCTTTGAAAACAATAGATGAATGTCTTTCTGAAGAGCTTTACCGCTCTGTTGCCAATAATATTCTTATACAGATAATGCATAAAACCGCAACTAAGTGGAACGGAATCAGCCACGCGCTGGCGCGTTTGGGCGTTTTGCCGGAGGAGAGTGTTTATTTTGGTGACGATAACGACGATATCGAGCCGATAATTAAATGCGGCATCGGCGTTGCAATGGAGAACAGCATACAAGAAGTCAAAGCGGTTGCCGATCATATTACCAATTCCAATGATGAGGACGGAGTTGCCGGATTTATAAGCGAAAAGCTTTTGAGCTTTTAGGAGTATACTATGACCTTTATTGAATTTTTTGATAAAACCGCCGCAGAGAATATTTGTGCTTGCCTTGCATGCGTGCCGGAGCGGGTAATTCTTTTGGGTGATAAAATTAAATTGCTTGTCCGCCACGCCGAAAGGTATAAGTCTGTTTTTGCGGACCGTGGTTATAATGTTGAATTTATTTGCAAAAGTGTGAACCGTAATAATCTTCAAAGCATTGTCGGTGTACTTTCGTCACTTGTTGAAACCTACGGTGATTGCGCCTTTGGGCTTACCGGCGGGGGAGATTTATTTCTAACTGCGGCAGGAATAGTCTATGAACGGTATAAGGATAAAAACATTCAGCTTCACCGTTATAATATACACAACAACGTGGTATACGATTGTGATAATGACGGTAACGTTTATTCTGTTACAGATACAACATGCCTTTCGGTTGCTGAAAATATACGTATATACGGCGGTGACATTGTAAGCGGTGATTTTGCCCAATGGCAAATGAATGAAGATTTCAAAAACGATATCCTCGCTATGTGGGATGTTTGCAGAAAAAATGTTAAGAAATGGAATTCCTACATCGGCTCGGGCAAGTTTAACGATAATATCAAAGCAGAGCTTATCGGCGCAGGGCTTATATCTTATGCCGATGGAAAACTACAGTATAAAAATCCTCAAGTTAAAAGGTGTCTCACAAAAGCCGGTCTTGCCCTTGAAATGATAATATATCTCGCCGCCCTTGAAGTGACCGATAAAGACGGAAACAAGACATACAACGATGTGCGAAACGGCGTGAATATCGATTGGGACGGTATGCCCGATAAATATGATACAAAAAACGAAATAGACGTGCTTCTAATGCGCAGACTTGTTCCCGTGTTTATCTCATGTAAAAACGGCACGGTTGAGACCGAAGAGTTATATAAGCTCAATTCGGTGGCATTTCGTTTCGGCAGACAGTATGCGAAAAAGGCTCTCGTCGCTACAGCCATTGATACTATGGGCGAATTCGGTAAGTATTTCCGTCAGCGCGCCGCAGATATGAATATTCGAATAATCGAAGGCGTGCAGGATATGTCTTTTGAAGAAATAAAAGATGTTGTAAGAGTTTTGTGGTGCGATTAAATGATAAAAGCAATTATTTTTGATGCATTTGGCACACTTATTTCTACCGGAAGCGGCTCTCTGGATGCTACCGGAGAACTTTTGGATACCAAAAAGCGCCGTGATATCGATGCAAGCGTTTTTTATGCCAAATGGAAGAAGTACCATACGGATATTCTTATTGCGTCAGACGCCTTTATGCGCGAAGAGATAGCCTTTCGCAAAGCGCTTGTGCGTCTGTACGACGAGTATGAAATAAAGGGTGACGGATATCGTGATGCAGATATACTTATCAACACATTTGAAAACCGCAATTTGTTTCCCGAAGTATTAAAAACAGCAGAGTATCTAAAAAAAGATTATCTGCTTTGCATAGGGTCAAATACAGATGATTACCCATTATATCGCAATTTGGAAAGAAACAATCTTTTTATTGAGCATATATACACATCGGAATCCTTAAAAACCTATAAACCCAAAAGCGGGTTTTATACTGCGATTCTTGAAGATATGAAACTGTCGCCTTGCGAAGCGCTGTTTGTAGGTGATTCGCTTGTTGACGATGTTTTGGGTCCGAGTAAAATCGGAATAAAAACTTGTCACGTTAACCGTAAGGATATCAGCTATACCGATATAATTCCTGATATTTCGGTTGCTTCTTTGGAACAGATTCCGAAATTTATTAAAATACTTGACAAAAACTGATTTCGGCAGTATAATACGGAAAATTATTTTTTGAGGTAAAACAATGTTTGGCATTTTCGCTCTTGTTAATATCGAAGTGCGTATGCAGTCCGCGGTGGTCAATAATATGGCACCCTTCGGGCTTACATTGTCGTACCCTTATCAAGGTAATTAATATATTTTTTGATAAGAATAACGCAGTGCAAGCTATTGATATTTTAGCATGCACTGTTTTTTATTTTAAGGAGGTTTATTAAAATGATTCAACACAAAGGTACACGAGAAATCTCAACGGACAGACTTTTACTTCGTCGCTATACGCTAAACGACGCAGAGAATATGTATAATAATTGGGCAAAGGATCCACGGGTTACGAAATTCACCACATGGGCACCGCACGCATCTGCAGAAGACACAAAAACACTACTTGTGCGCTGGATAGATTGTTATCAAAGAGAAGATTATTATCACTGGGTTATTGAATACGAAAAAGAGATAATAGGTGATATAAGTATAGTACGCTTATTTGAAGACGGCTCTGCTGAGATCGGTTATTCGTTAAGTTATGATTTTTGGAACAGGGGCATAACAACAGAAGCGGCGGAGGCGGTAATAGAGTTTATGTTTTTACAAGTAGGGATTAAGCGTATAATTATCTCCCACGCCATAGAAAACTATGCTTCGGGCAGAGTAGCGCAAAAATGCGGACTTACGTATTTTGCCACAACACCGGAATATTATAAAAATTCTTTGGGAGATATATTTGATATTTTAAGCCACCACATATATTTTGAACAATGGAAGGAGACCCATCTCAAATGAAACTTGTATTTATTATCGGTTCTGCCGCCGTAGGAAAAATGACAGTAGGGCAGGAGCTTATGAAAATAACGGGTCTGCGGTTGTTTCATAACCACATGACCATTGAGCCTGTGCTTGAAATATTCGGTACGTTTAACGGAAAAGCTATAAGCAGAATGCGTCAGGTTATTTTTGAGGAATTTGCAAAAACAGATAATTACGGAATGATTTTTACGTACATGATGGCGTTTGACCAACCGTCGGAATGGGAATATTTGGAGAAAGTTAAAAATATTTTTGCGCCTTACGGAACTGAATTTTATTATGTTGAACTGGTAGCACCGCAGAATGTGCGGCTTGAAAGAAATATAACCGAAAACCGTCTTGCCAATAAGGCGTCCAAAAGAGATATAGAAACTTCAAACCAACGGCTTATTAACGATGATCAAAGATTCCGTCTTGAGAGCTATGACGGAGAAGTAACTTTTGAAAATTACATAAAGATAGATAATACAAAGCTTGCGCCCGGGGCAGTAGCTAGAATAATAAAAGAAAGTTTTGCTTTGTAATTATTACTCGTTTTGTTTTTTCAGTTGCATATTTCGATTTTTGTGATATAATCCTTTTATACAAAAATAGAATTGGAACTGTTAATAATGCTTATTGTTTTAGAGCAGCTTTTTATACTTTATATATTTCTGTTTGCGGGCTGGCTGTTTGGCAAACTCAAAAAAGGCTTGCCGTCTCAAACCGGAATTCTTTCGTTTTTACTGGTAAACCTTTTCTTGCCGACAAAGGTGTTTACCAGCTTTTCGAAAAATTTCACGGTT
>JAZSIT010000060.1:0-2191 GCA_045533895.1 Eubacteriales bacterium | reverse complement strand
TTCGGCTTCCTACAACTGTGAGTTGTAGTACTGCGCTTGTGCGTTCCACAGTTCGCTATACTTGCCGTTTGCATCGGCAACGAGCGTATCGTGATTTCCGACTTGAACTATCTGACCGTTATCGAACACGGCAATCTTATCACAGAAACGGCAGGATGCAAGTCGGTGGGAGATATAAACGGTTGTCTTGTCGCCCGAAATGGAATTGAAGTTGGAATACACTTCATACTCTGAAATTGGATCAAGTGCCGCAGTAGGTTCATCAAGAAGAATGAACGGCGAGTCTTTATACAAAGCACGCGCAAGTGCTATCTTCTGCGCTTCTCCGCCGGATATCTCAATGCCCGATTGGTCATATCCTTTGTAGAGATAGGTATTGACACCGTCCGGCATTTCTGCAAGTCTATCACCGAAGTTTGCCTTTATTAAGCATTCTCTAACTTTCTCCTCGTCGAATACTTTGCTTGAGGCTACTACCTCACCAAGTTTGAAATTGAACAATGTAAAATCCTGAAACACGACAGAAAACACAGACATATACTCGTCGTAATCGTATTTTTGAATATTTACACCATTCAGCAAAATCTCACCCTCGGTAGGGTCATACAGACGGCATAGCAGTTTTATAAATGTTGTTTTGCCAGAACCGTTCATACCTACAATTGCAAGCTTTTCTCCAATCTTGAATTTGAGGTTTACATTACGCAGTGCGTATGCCTCTGTATTCGGGTACTTGAAGCTTACGTTTCTAAACTCAACATTGTATTCATTGTCATCACGTTTTTCCACGGTAAGCGAACCCTTATACATATTGTTGGGAATATCGAAATAGGAGAAATAACGTTTTAGGTAGTGATTATTATCAAAGGCAACCTGCACCATGCGCACGGCATCAATAAGCGTTCCAGAAAGCAATAAAATACAAGAAACATATTTTGCGATAGAACCTACGGTAACATCGCCCAAAAGAGCCGCGTAGATAAGCACCGCATATATTCCGAATTTAAAAATATTATTCAATATAGTTACAGGAACACCCCAGGCGGCTTTTTTGTATGAATTCTTAAGATTACTCTCCCAAAATTTCTTATCGAGTTGCACATAAGAATCCGCTAAAAACTCACCCATATCATAGAGACGGATATCTTTTCCCGCGCCGTAGTCTTCAATATAATCGTAAAAATGCTCGGCAATGATATTCATGTCTACGCAGGACGCCCAGAAATCACGCTCAAGCTTATTGCTTTTTTGAGTGGTAAAGATTTGCACCACGGTCGTTACTAACAATCCCGCAATAATGGCAAGCTTATAATAGAAAGCAACAGACGGAAGCGCGAAAAACGAAGCTGTTAATGCCAAAGATGCAACTATTTTTGTAATATAGCCTACCAGCTGCTCCATATTTCTATAAAGATCCCACAGGTTTTTGCCGGTTTGATTTTCCCGTCTTACACGGTAACGGAGTCTTGTCACCTCCGGATCTTCGGTGGATTCATACGCCATGTCCATGGCTTTTTTAGAATACATCCAGTCTTCTGCACGCCACATTGTATAGGACGCTATATTCTTTGCGGAGTCGGTATACGATATGAGAAGCCGAACAATAAATACCAATCCCACAGTAAGTATAACGTAAACAATCGAATTTTCCCAGGAACCGCCTTCCACCAAAGCATCGATCACCTTGGCGGAAAAATAAATGGGGA
The DNA here is from genome assembly GCA_045533895.1 of Eubacteriales bacterium. GTDB lineage: Bacteria > Bacillota > Clostridia > Oscillospirales > CAG-382 > SFLA01. The sequence goes on along the minus strand of JAZSIT010000060.1, from coordinate 485 downwards.
TATATCCGATAACCGACGACAGAAATGCGTTTATGATAAGTAAGAGAGTATACTTTCTTTCCAGAGCAAAAGTGTATTTTACTCCGCGCCAAAAGATTTTAAGGTGTTCTTTCAGTTTCATTCTTTTGACTCTCCTTTCATATCATCTTTATACCAACAGCTTTGTATATCAAAGAGTTTTTTATATTGACCATCAAGCGCAATCAATTCTGTATGCGTGCCTTCTTCAATAATTCCACCATTTTCAAGCAGTATTATCCTATCGCAGAACGACGTTGAAGCCAAACGATGAGAAATGAATAACGATGTTTTATCCTTTGACATTGCGTTGAAGCTATCATATATCTTACTCTCGGCAATAGGATCAAGTGCGGCCGTCGGCTCGTCAAGTATTAAAAGAGGAGCATCCTTATACAATGCACGGGCAAGCATCAGCTTTTGCGCTTCGCCGCCGGAAAGTTCGGTGCCGTTTTTATTTATCTGCT
>JAZSIT010000001.1:0-4111 GCA_045533895.1 Eubacteriales bacterium | reverse complement strand
AACCGCTCTTATGACATCTATCGAAGGTCACCGCGGTGAGCCCAGACCCCGTCCTCCTTTCCCCGCAGTTAAGGGTCTGTTCGGCAAGCCTACCATACTCAACAACGTTGAGACCTATGCAAACATTCCCCAGATCATTATTAACGGCGCAGATTGGTTCAAGGGTATCGGTACAGAAAAATCCCACGGCACCAAGGTATTCGCGCTGGGCGGCAAGATCACCAACACCGGTCTTGTTGAAATTCCCATGGGTACTCCCCTCCGCACCATTATTGAAGAGATCGGCGGCGGCATTCCCAACGGCAAGAAGTTCAAAGCGGCACAGACCGGCGGTCCTTCCGGCGGATGTATTCCTGCTTCTCTTATCGACACTCCCGTTGATTACGATACTCTTATCTCCATCGGCTCCATGATGGGCTCCGGCGGTCTTATTGTAATGGACGAAGACAACTGTATGGTTGATATTGCTAAGTTCTTCCTCGGCTTTACCGTTGATGAGTCCTGCGGTAAGTGTACTCCCTGCCGTGTAGGTACAAGAAGAATGCTTGAGATACTTGAGCGTATTACCGAAGGCAAGGGCGAAGAAGGCGATATTGAAAAGCTTGAAGAGCTGGGTAACACCATTAAAGCTACCGCACTTTGCGGACTTGGTCAGACAGCACCTAACCCCGTTCTTTCCACCATTCGCTACTTCCGCGATGAATACGAAGCTCATATCCGTGAAAAGAGATGTCCCGCAGGTGCTTGTAAAGCTCTTGCACGCATCACTATAGACCCTGTCAAGTGCGTAGGCTGCTCGCTGTGCTCCAAGAAGTGTCCCGTAGGCGCTATAAGCGGTACTATAAAGAGCCCCTTCGTTATCGACCAGTCCAAGTGTATCAAGTGCGGCGTATGTCTCGCAAGCTGCCCCAAGAAGGCAATAGTCAAGAAATAAGGGGGAAACGAAATGAACAACGTAACAATTACCATAGACGGCATTCAGGTAACCGTACCCGAAAATTATACGGTGCTTGAAGCCGCCAGAGAAGCACATATAAATATCCCTACCCTTTGCTATCTTAAGGACGTACAGCAGATCGGCGCATGCCGTCTCTGCCTTGTAGAAATAAAGGGCGCAAGAGCTTATCAGGCAGCGTGTGTCGCTCCTATTTCCGACGGAATGGAGATATTCACCAACACCGAAAAGCTCCGCAAAGCAAGAAAGATAAATCTTGAATTGCTCCTTTCCAACCATAACAGAGAGTGTACCTCTTGTATAAGAAGCGGTAACTGCGAACTGGCTGCTCTCTGCAAGGAATACGGAGTAAACGAATATCCTTATGACGGCGAAAAGGGCGAAACCACCTTGGACGAGTTCTCTCCCTCTTTGGTTCGCGATAACAGCAAGTGTATCTCCTGCCGCCGTTGTATTGCCGCTTGTAACGACGTACAGCAGATCGGCGCTATCGGTCTTTCCAAGCGCGGTATCAAGACTACTGTCGGCGCGGCGTTTGACCGCTCTATCGTAGACACACCTTGTGTATACTGCGGCCAGTGTATACTCGCCTGCCCTGTTGGCGCACTTCACGAGAAGGACAACACAGCAGACGTTTGGGCAGCACTTAACGACCCTGAAAAGTACGTTGTAGTACAGCCTGCTCCCGCAGTAAGAGCTACCCTGGGTGAAGAATTCGGTCTTCCCATGGGCACTGCCGTAACCGGAAAGATGGTTGCCGCACTGCGCAGACTTGGATTTGACAAGGTATTTGATACCGATTTCGGCGCAGATCTTACCATTATGGAAGAAGGCACCGAGCTTATCCAGCGTATCCAGAACGGCGGAACACTTCCTATGATAACCTCTTGTTCTCCCGGTTGGATCAAGTACTGCGAGACATTCTATCCCGAATTTATTCCCAACCTTTCTTCCTGCAAATCTCCTCACGAGATGGAAGGCGCACTTATTAAGAGCTACTTCGCAGAAAAAGAAGGTATTGACCCCAAGAATATCTACGTTGTATCTGTAATGCCTTGTACCTCCAAGAAGTTTGAGGCTTCCCGTCCCGAGCTTTCCAGAGACGGTATGCAGGACGTTGACGCGGTTCTCACCGTAAGAGAGCTTGCAAGAATGATAAAGACCGCAAGTATCGACTTTGTTCGTCTGCCTGACGCTGAGTTTGACAGTCTTATGGGCGAATCTACCGGCGCATCCGTAATATTCGGCACCACCGGCGGCGTTATGGAAGCAGCGCTCCGTACCGTATACGAAGTAGTTACCGGCAAGGAGCTTACCGACGTTAACCTCACCGCAGTTCGCGGTCTTGACGGCATTAAGGAAGCAGAAGTTGACCTTAACGGTAAGGTTGTAAGAGTTGCAGTTGCTCACGGCACCGCAAATGCTAAGGCACTTCTTGAATCTATCAAGAGCGGCGAAAAGCAATATGACTTTATCGAAGTTATGGCTTGTCCCGGCGGATGTATCCACGGCGGCGGTACTCCTATCGTTTGCGCTACCGAACGCAGCTACGTTGACGTTAAGGCTGAAAGAGCAAAGGCTCTGTATGCAGAGGATGCAGGAAAAGCAAAGAGAAAGTCCCACGAAAACGAAGAGGTTAAGAAGCTTTATGCTGAATACCTCGGCGAAATCGGCGGACACAAGGCTCACGAGCTTCTCCACACCCACTACACCGCACGTAAGAAGTATAACTAATATTTTATCCCAAAATTCAACACCACAAATGCATAATAAAAAGCACCGAGAAATCGGTGCTTTTTGTTTTAATTAATGTATAATACTTGCTTGCAAAGTGATAAAGATTCTATTTTTCTTTATCGTCAGAAATAGTATTTCCGGCAACTTGACCGTCGGTACACTTGATGGTATAGTTTCCATAGTCGCCTATGATATCGTTACGGGTAATGGTTTCTCCATCCATATCTATGACGAAAGATGTGCCTGTCGTATCCTTTTTTGCGTTATCCCATTGCTCCATTGTTCCGCCGAAATATATATTTTCAAGTGCAGAACAGCCGATAAAAACAGACTGTCCAATATCAGTTACGCCGGCAGGAACAGTGATACTTTTCAACACCGCGTTTTCCCAATTAGAACAAGCAGTAAATGCGCCTTCGCAAATAGTAGTAACTGAATCAGGAACGGTATATGAAGCATCGCTTTTTCCTACAGCATAACGTATAAGTTCAGTACCGTCTTTGGAGAAAAGATTACCATTGATAGACTGATAATTGGGATTATCGTCCGATACCTCTATGTATTGCAATGACTGACATAATGCGAAAGGTTCGTTATGAAATTCCGTACCATTAGTGCTTGTATGAAAAGAACCAAAGTTAACGACAAGCGTGACATTCGCTCCCAGATATATCCGCTCTAACGACGAACAACCGGTGAAAGCGTGGGCGGCGAGAGAAGTTACACTGTCCGGAATACGAATTTCTGTCAATGCGGTACACTCCAAAAACGCTTCGCCAATGGCAGTTACAGTTTCAGGAATAATAATTTCATTCAGTTTCTCACAAAAATTGAACGCTTGCCATCCGATCTCTTCCAAATTTGCGGGAAGAGTTATATTTTCAAGGGAGGAGCAGGCAAAAAACACGCCATCGTCAATCTTGTGTATACCATCAGGAACAACCACGTTGTTTAAGGAGGAGCAGTTATTAAATGCGCCTGAGCCTATTTCAATCAAAGTAGATGGCAGAACAACCGAATCAAGTCCGGTACAATCGGTAAAAGCAAAGACGCCTATATTGGTTACACCTTCCGGAATAACTATACTTTCGATAGAAGTCTGCCCCTCAAAAGCTCTGCCGCCAATTACAGTAACAGGAAGTCCTTCGTAAGTATCGGGAACAACCACATCTTTTTCTCTACCGGCGGTATAACTGACTAAAGTATAACTCTGCTCATCTTCATTTAGTTTGAATTTCGGTCCCTTTGATGAACCTATGCCAAGGTCTAAACCACAGGCGCTTAAAGACAATACAATGCATAAAACCATAATTACACTAAAGATACGCTTCATTGTATATACTCCTGTTATACACATTCTTCTGTTTTAACATCTTTATTACAGCAGAGGAACTCCTTTTGCAGCGCAGGTTTCGATAG
>JAZSIT010000128.1:0-4167 GCA_045533895.1 Eubacteriales bacterium | reverse complement strand
CTCAAGGCAGTTTTTTAACTTTCCGTTGTTTTTTGCCATTGTAAAAAATCTCCTTTGTGTTATTATGATACACTTTTAGGAAGATAATGTCAATAAAAGAAATGAGGAACGAGAAATGAGAAATGAGAAATTATGGAAGTTTTTGGTCATAAGACCAAAAACTACAGATTAATTTCCCAAAATCCGCACAAAGCATTGGGTGTGAAGATGAGTCGGCGGAAGCTGTAGCAACCTACAGCTAGCGACGCGAAAATTCACAAAAAGCGCAAAAGCAAAAAAATCCCGTAGAGTAGTTCTACGGGAAATTTTTATGCACTATTCGAGGATGTTTGAGGTTATCTGATCTACTCCCCACGAAGCCAACTGCTCTGCTATTTTGGGGTCGTCCACTGTCCAAGCGTTTACTACAAGACCGCGGCGGTGCGCTTCGGCAACGCGCTCCTCGGTAAGAATTCCGTAATATGCGTCGAGATGGATGCCGTCTCTCTCAAGGTTATCAAACAGATCGTCTGTCCACTGCCAAGCGAGGAACTGGCAGGGATGTCGGGGAACTACCTCGTGGAGACGGGTAAGGTTTTCGTATGCGAAGGAGATAAAGATAACGTTTTCAAGATATTCTTCCTTTTTGATTATCTCTACCATTTCTGCGATATGCTCTACGGGGTAAGTTGTCTTGAACTCAAGAACGCAAACCTTTCCGTAGCGCTTACAGGTGCGGATATATTCTTCCAGAGTGGGAATGCGGAGGTCGGGACGCTTGGTAACGCCGTCGGTATCCGTAAGCACCAGGGAACGAAGTGTATCAAAGGTGGATTCATAGATGGTAAGGTCATCTATTGCGGTACGCTTTGTGGAGGTATCGTGATGGAGCACGTATTTGCCGTCGAGAGTGCGGTAAACGTCGGTCTCCACACCGAAATAGCTGCGCTGACCTGCGGCAACAAATGCCACGTTGGTATTCTCGCGCTCAAGTCCGGAAAGACCGCGGTGCGCGATAACAACAGCGTTTTTCTTGTCAAATTTAATTGTATCCATAATATATAACTCCTTTGGTTATTATGTCCGAAAATCGGATCATTGTTGTTTGAACTCTTCGTGGTGGCATTGCTTGTATAGCCAAGTCTGCGGATTATCTGCCACATATTCCGATGTTTTGTCGTAATCTTTGTCGTTACGAATAATGTGATCGTAAAACGAAGATTGAAACAGCTTTCCTTTATGATAGGAACGGTTGCAAATCCGCGTTGTAAGTGATTTGAACACACCTACCACACGGGACAATGTAGGGCAGAGGCTTGCCTCTGCCGTTCCATGTTCATACCAAATGTTTATGATAGCATGAATATGATCAGGCATAATGACATAATCGTATACGGTTACGCAGGGAAAACGTTTTTCAAGCAAAAGCAACTGTTCTTCTGCAATCTTGCCGCAGGGTAATAATTTTATAGCGGCAGGAGCAAGCCCCTGCCCTACATTATCTTCAACGGCTTCAGATAAAAAGATTACTTTTGATAAAACCTGTTTTCTGCCTTCTGTGCATACGGTTATAAAATATGTTCCGCAGCCACTGTAATCAAATCCATACAAGCGGGTCGGTTTTCTTTTGGGCAAAGTTCTCTCATCCATGTTTTCAACCTTAATATACCACCCGAAGACGGGGATGTCAACTTAAACTTCCGCTTTTACGGTGATAATTTCAAAAGGCTTGAGGGAAATAACGCCGTCGGCGGGAAGGTCATACAGATATTTTTCCGCCATATCGCAGACGTATGCTTTTTTATAAGGGAAATTGAATTTAACGGTGGCTTGTGCCGAGGAATTGTGTCCCTCATAACCGCGGAGAATATAACCCTTGCCGTCCTCGGAGGGGCAGAAGGTTTCGAAATAAACGCCATCGCCCTTTGCCTGAACGGGTATAACCGCAACGGGCTTTGAAGCACTGCCGAATATGACCGGCGGCTCGTTAAGGGTATATGCACCTTCGATAACTCCGGCATCTCTGAAATCTCCCTTAAAGGGCAGGAGAGAATAAGTAAAGGAATGGGTATCAAGGTCGATAAACTCGTTGGCATAGCCCGAGCATTTTATAAGGGACAGACGGATGGTGCTTTCCTCTGCGGAATATCCGTATTTACAATCGTTCATAAGAGCAATGCCCTTACCGTGGTCTGCCACCAAGCCGTATTTCTGGGCGCACACCTCAAACCGAGCCTGATCCCAAGAAGTGTTCTTATGGGTGGGACGGGAAACGTGACCAAACTGGATATCGTAAACGGCGGTATCCGTATTTACGTTTCCGTCGAAAGCGGTCTTAAGCAAAAGGTTTTTCTCGTTCCAGACAACCTCGGTCTTAAAGTCAACTCTGTCGTCATAATCCGAAAGAGATATAAACTGGGTTATTACCGAATTCATAAACCTGCGGACTATTCGTATGCCCTTGCGGTGTCCCTCCGTATGCTCCGACACCTCGGAAACGTCGTTTATATACCACTTCTTTTCCTCGTGGTAATCCTCTACGTTCCAGCTATCGTAGTTTAAGGGGATATCCTCGCAGGCATAGAGATAATTACCCTTGCCGTTTATATACTCGGTTCCGTCTGCGCCGAGAACCGAAACGATATTATAATCATCGTCAAATGAAACGGTGAATTTATCCGATATTATCTGCTTTTCTTTAACGGTTATATTGCAGTGCGCCTTTTGTGCCTTTACGGACACAAAGCTCTTTGCGGGAACGGAATTAAATTCGTATCCGTCAACTGCGCCGGAAAACTCAAAGGGCAAGGGGTTGGCAACCGAGATATATTCGCCTTCCTCTGCGCCGCAAAGGTTTTTTACGGCAGACGCCAGCATATTTTCACCCGTTTCAAACAATTCCGCATACTGCTTGCGGCTGTCATGATAAACCTCGGGTATGGAGGAGCCGGGAATAATATCGTGGAACTGGTTGAGAAGAATTATCTTCCACAGTCTGTCCCATTCATCCTTGGGGAAGGAAACGCCGTTTTTAATCTCGTTTGCGGAAAGTGCTGTTTCCAGCAGGCGCATTAAGTTTTCGCCCTTACGGTTGTATTTTTTGTTCAACGCCGCTGAGGTATAGGTGCCGCGATGGTATTCAAGGTATAATTCCCCTCTCCAGTACGGCAGTTTTCCCTCGGTATCCTTTTTAAGGGTTTCAAGATACTTGCTTGCGTGGGTGTATTCCACCTTGGGACATCCGGGCAGACCGTCATACAAACGCTTGCCCTTTTCAACCATCTTTTCGGTGGTGGCTCCGCCGCCGTCTCCCCAGCCTACGGTTACAAGCACCTTATCGGTAAGGGATTTTTGGGAATATCTGTCGTATGCACCTGCGACGCAGGCAGGGTCGGTAGTGGCAACGTAGGTGGTATAACGGGTGCTGTCAGCACCGCGAATCTTATCCTGCGCGGTAAGGAAATACGTGAATATTCCCGTGCCGTCAATGCCCTTCCAGACAAAGGTATCGTAGGGCATACGGTTGGTATCGTTCCAGCTTATCTTTGAGGTAAGGAAGGTATCTATTCCGCTTTTTACACATATCTGGGGAAGGGCTGCGGAATAACCAAACACATCGGGCAGCCAGAGAATATGGTTGTCCACGCCGAATTCGTCCTTGAAAAACCGCTTTCCGTGGATTATCTGGCGCACCAGAGATTCACCGGAGGTGAGGTTGCAGTCGGCTTCCACCCACATGCTTCCCTCAGGCTCGATTCTGCCCTCTAAAACCTTTTGCTTTACACGCTCATAAAGCAACGGATCGTTTTTCTTTATATAATCAAAAAGCTGGGGCTGGCTGGACATAAAGATAAATTCGGGATATCTGTCCATAAGTGCCAGAATGGTTGAAAAGGAGTGCTGTGCCTTTTCCTCCGTCTGCGCCAGTGTCCACAGCCAAGCCACATCTATGTGAGTGTGGCCGATGCAAACTGCCGTAGTTCCGTCACCGCCCGAATATTTTTCATAAAGGTTTTTCTTTAAGTATTCACGGGCTACCTTGGCAGAAGCATAAAACTCATCAGAGCAAGGGAGGCGGAGGTCAAGGAGATTAAGTGCGCCGATAAGGGCGGACATAATGATCTCGTATTCCCTGCTGTCGGGCTTTACAATCGTACAGATTTCGAGTGGAACCGGAAGATCGTAATA
>JAZSIT010000026.1:0-27413 GCA_045533895.1 Eubacteriales bacterium | reverse complement strand
AGATCTACGAGACTATCGGTGTTTACTTCGGTTATGCTATCGCATACTATACCGAATTCTACGATATCAAGCACGTTCTCATTATGGGCCGTGTTACCAGCGGTGAGGGCGGAACCATCCTCCTCGCAAAGGCACAGGAAGTTCTTGACGTTGAATTCCCCGAGCTTGCAAAGAAGATCACTCTCCACATTCCCGATGAATCTTCCCGCCGCGTAGGCCAGTCTGTTGCAGCAGCAAGCCTTCCCGATCTCGGCAAATAAGAGTAAATAAGCATTAAGGCAGAAGAGTAAAACTTCTGCCTTTTTTGTTGACATTATCGTTAATAAATGATATTCTATAATCGTAGCAATGTGTTTGTTCATTATCGGAGGAGGGTTTCAAAATGAAGAGTTCAAAAACTTTTTTGAAAATTAGTGCTTTTACATTTTTGGTATTAATAGTGTTAACGTTGTTTTCCGTTTTGCTTAGCGGTTGCGATGAAAAAAACGAAAGCAAAATATTCACTCGAGAAGGAATAACTTACAAGGTCAATTATGACGGAACTACTTGTGAACTTATTAGTATCGAAGCCGGGATAGTCAGCGAATTGAATATTCCTTCTGTTGTAGATAAATATACCGTTAATTCAATTTGTCAAAGCGCGTTTTTTAACGCGGAAGGGCTTACCAAAGTAATCATTCCCGATAGTATTGTTACAATAGGCGAGTCTGCGTTTGCTCAATGTGCTGATTTGACAGACGTGGTCATAGGTAACGGAACCGCGGTAATTGGCGCTGACGCATTTGCTGATTGTGTGAATTTGAGCAGAGTAACCATTGGTAATAATTTAAAAGTGATTGGCGAAAGTGCGTTTCGGAATTGCAAATCACTTGTTGAAATAAATATTCCTGAAAGTGTTACAGACATTGAGAGTGCTGTTTTTTCCGATTGTTCGAGCCTTGAAAGCGTTACCATTCCCGACGGGGTTATTACTATTTCGGACGGCATGTTTTCGGGATGTGCTAATCTGACGGATGTGATAATTCCAGATAGTGTTACTGCTATTGGAAACAGTGCCTTCGTCGGTTGTGTAAAACTTGACGGTATTACTATTCCTGATGGTGTTACAACGATTGACGACGGGGCATTTCTTGATTGCGATAGTCTTGAAAGTGTAAATGTTCCCCCGAATGTAACGTATATTGGCGAGCTTGCATTTTACGGTTGCGACAATCTTGTCAAAGTGACCTTACCTGACGTTTTAACGTTTATCGGTGATAGCGCATTTAGTTTTTGCACCGAACTTGCAGAAATACATATACCCGACAGTGTAACGGAGATAGGGGAAAACGCATTTGCGAATTGTAATAAGTTGACCGTTGCAAATATTCCGGATAATGTTACCGCGATTAAAAAAGGCACCTTTTATGAGTGCTTCCAACTGAACGAGGTTACTATCGGAAACGGAGTAACTGTCATTGAAACCAATGCTTTTTATTGTTGTAGAAATTTAAATAATGTTGTTCTACCTGAAAGTCTTGTTACTATCGAGAAATCGGCCTTTTATAACTGCAGTGATTTCACTGAAATAATTATTCCCAATAACGTAACTACCATAGGTGCAACCGCCTTCAGAGAATGTTTTTCTCTTGAAAAGGTAATATTTGGTACGAGTGTTGAAACTATTGAACACGGTGCTTTTTGGGAATGCTATGGGATAACTTCCATTGTTTTCCCCGCTAGTGTGGAAAAGATATCCAGCCACGTGTTTTACAACTGTCCTGAGCTAAAGAGTGTAACATTTGAGGCTGCTTCAGGGTGGTATATTGGAAATACAAAATATTCTGTTGGCAAACCGGTAGATGTCAGTAACCCTCTCCAAACAGCGGAGTACTTTTGGAAATCCTATTACGAAGGCGAAAGGTATTATAAATACTATTGGCACAAAAAGTGACTCGTTTTTCAGCGCCCTCACAGGGCGCTGTTTGTTTTATGAGGCGTTTTATCTCTTCCCGTTGACATTTTTTGGGTAGCGTGTTATTATATTTATATCAAAATTCAGGAGGTTTTTTACCGTGAAAAAGAAGCTTGCTATTCTGCTTGCGTCTGTTTTGCTGGGTACATCCCTTTGCACTATGGGCGTTTTTGCAGCCAACGAAAAATACGACGTTGACCAAACCTATACTATTACCGGATTTGATGTTAAGACTTCCTCCGGCGGAGTGTTTGTATATCCGAATAATACCGATGAAACCCGTGTTATCGGCTCAAGCGAATACAACTTCCGCTATTCAAAGGTGCTTATATTTGATAAGGACGGCGTTCTTATTGAGGCGGGCGGAGATCTTCTTGCCAACGAAAACGGCGTAAACGGTTCTCCTCAGCTTACCGTAAAAGTGCCTGCAGGCGGATTTTTGGTAGCATATAATTCCGGCGCACCCAAGGGACTTTCCGATTGCTTCAACACCGCTATGGAGGGCGCAATGCTGTATAACGCCACCATGTCGATAATATATCCCGTTTACGGCGAATACGACAAGGATACCGCCAAGCTCCGCATAGCATACAATAATCCTGAAGAACCTTCAAAGGATGCAATTAAGTTCCTTTTTGTGGGCAACAGCACTACATACTTTAACGGAACTCCCATCAAGTTCAAGGGTCTTTGCCAAGCCGCAGGCGTTGAGGTTGACGTGGATTACTGCACCTTCGGCAGTGCATATCTCCATGAATTTGCCGATGCGACCCATGAGCGCGGTAAAAAGCTACGCAATATGCTGCAGTTTACCGAATACGATTACGTAGTGCTTCAGGATGCGGCGGGCGCCAGCTATTATGACAGCGAGGCTGCTGTTGCCACCATTCTGCCTCTCATTAAAGAAAACGGCGCAACACCCCTTCTTTATATGCGCTATTCCGACGATAAGGACCCTGCAACCAGAGTACAGTCCTTCTATAAGCATTATTCTCATTACAGCCGACTTTCCCTTAAATTCGATATCAAGTACGCTCCCGCATCAAGCTCGTTTTTGAAGTGTCAGGAAGAATATCCCGATATTAATCTTTATGCAGACGACGGCGGTCACCATTCTTATGAGGGAAGCTATCTTATAGCTTGCTCTTGGCTGTATTCTTATCTGGGAGTTGATCCTCGCGGAAACACCTATACCGCAAATCTTCCCGATGCTACCGCGACCGCTTTGCAGGAAATGGCTGCTGTCATTGTTGAAGAAGGATATCCTTATCCCGGGGTTACCGATATCACCAAAACCGAAATAAACGGCGTTACCTACGAGAATCTTTCTCTCAACAAGCCCTATGTGTCCGACGGCGAGACATACACCACCGCTACTTGGACAGATACTGCCGAAAACGGCAGTCCCATGGGTAAATTCACCAACGGTCTTGCCGCAGAAAGCGGCGATTCCGGCGAATGCGGCTGTTATAAGGGAAGCAATACATCCGTAACTATTGACCTCGGCTCGGTTTCTGCTGTAAAACAGGTTTCCACTGATCTGTTTGGCAACACCTCTTGGGGAATTCCTTCTACTGCGGATTCTACCGTAAAACTGTTTGTTTCTGTTGACGGTGAGAGCTTTACCGAGGTGGGTGAGCTTTCCGGCAGCGAAATGGAAGTCAATGGCGGCTGGGATAACAGAGATTTCGTTCTCACCCTTGATGAAGCTGTTGAAGCGAGATATGTTAAGGTCCAGTATAGTATCGGCGGAAACTTCCTTTGGGTAAGTGAAATTTCTGTTTACGGTACTGCGGGAGATAGCGGCGATGTATCCGATAATCCCGATGAATCCGAAGTTTCCGGTATTACCGATAATTCCGATACTTCCTCTCCTGCTTCTGTTTCCGAAAATGTATCCGAACAGAGCGGAGAAACTCCTGCGTCCGGTCTCAGCAAAAGAGATTGGGGTATTATAGGCGCAGGCGCTGTTGTTGTTGCCGCTGTTATTGCCGTTACTGCCGTAATACTCAAGAAAAAGAAATAGTTTATACCTGCTTTCCGCCCCGTTGGAAAACGGGGCGGTTGTTTTTTATATAAAAATATAAATTTACTGTTGGCAAAACGTTTTTTTTATGATATAATATCTTGGAATAGGTATATTTACCGAAAAGAGGTATGTTTGTATGCGAGAGGATTCCGGACGCACAAGCGGTTTCGACGGTATTTTCTGGGGCAGAAACTCTGTACTTGAGCTGCTTGCTTCGGGAAGAGACATAGATAAAATATACGTTCAGAAGGGTGCAGTGGAAGGCAGTATCAAGGTTATTGTCGGCAAAGCATCGGCACGGCGCATTCCAATTGTGGAGACTGACCGTGCGCGCCTTGACTCTATTTCCGGCGGTGCCGTTCATCAGGGCGTTGCCGCTTCCGTTCCCGAAACGGTGTACGCTACTCTGGACGATTTGTTTGCCGCCGCAGACAAAAAGAATGAAACGCCTTTTTTTGTGGTGTGTGATTGTATTAACGATCCTCACAATCTGGGCGCAATAATCCGTACGGCGGAATGTGCAGGCGCTCACGGCGTAATAATTCCCAAGCACCGCTCTGTTTCGCTCACTTCCACGGTGGCAAAGTCCTCTGCAGGCGCTTTGTTCAGAGTTCCTGTTGCGAGAGTGGGCAATATAGCCGCCGCTATCGGCGAACTGCAGAGCAGGGGAGTGTGGGTATACGCTCTTGAAGCAAACGGTAAACCTTATTTTGGCGAGAAATTTGATGATAGCGGTATAGCCTTCGTGCTCGGAAGCGAGGGTGAGGGCGTATCAAGAATAGTAAAAGAAAAAAGCGATTTTATCTTGTCCATACCTATGTACGGCGAGCTTAATTCGCTTAATGTATCAGCCGCCGCCGCGGTAATGCTTTTTGAAGCGGCGCGCCAACGGCACGGAGAGGGGGTATAATACAGACAATGAGCGAGAGAAACGAATCCAGCGTAGAGGAGATACTTAAAAGGCTTCAACATGCGTCTGCGGAAAACGATTCCGCCCGTCACATTCCCATGCCTTCGGGCGGGTATAAGCCTGCAGGAAACAGCGAGGGTATGCTTGAAAAAACAAAGTCTGTTGACGAACCCGTACCCGGAAGAACCGAAACCGAAGATATAATCGATAAATATTCCACCCGCGTAAAGGTGCAGGACCCCAAATCCTCTACTCAGGGCTTACGTGAAGCTTTGGCGGCGCGTATGGAAGACGACGCGGAGCTTAAAAATTATTACTACGGCAATAAGGACAAACCTATGAAAAGCCGCAGAGCGGACGAGCTGTTCGCTCTTATCGACCGCGCTACCGTTGATACTATCGGTCAGGCAGAGAAAAAGCCTGCAGAGATAGATACTTCCCATTTTATGGAGCCGGAAACTGTGGAAAAACCGGTGGAGTACAAGCAGGAAGAGCTGTTCCCCATGGGCGACACCATGCCTCCACAGGAGGACGAGCACTCTACCGCAGTGTTTGACGATGATTATGCCGGACTTTCCGAGCGTGTGGTAAACAGCAAGATAGGTCTTGAGGACGAAGAGGAAAGCACACAGCTTTCCATCGTTCCCGAAAACGGCGATGATATATCTGTCGGCGGCCATTTTATGGACACCAAGGATCTTCGTATAAAGGTTGCTATCGGCGATATAGACCCCGACAGCGACGACGTGCCCGATGAACTTCGTGAGCTTCACCACAATGTTGAAAAAGAAATGAAGACCGAAACGGGCGAATATGAATATACTGACCGCGCCCAGAACAACGAGGTCAACCGTCTTATGAAGCGGGGAATACGCAAATCTTTCCGTCGTCTGCTGTTGGCTGTTCTTTTTACCTTGGGAATACTTTATTTTGAGCTTGCCACCAAAGGCGGCGCAGGATATTCCATTTATCTCAGTCAGGGAAGATACGGCGTGCTTTACATTCTTGCAGACCTTCAGCTTTTGTGCTTTTTGGGTATAGCTTTGCTTCCTTCTCTGGAAAAAGGCGCAAAGGGTCTGTTTACCTTTAACTTAACGGCAGACAGTATTTTCTTCTTTTCGTTTATCGTTGCGGCAGGCTACAGCGTAGCGAGACTGTTTATGTCTCCTACCGACCCTGACCTTCAGCTTTTCAACCTCACCGCCGCAATTTGCGGTGTGTGCTCCGCTCTCATAAACTATATGACGGCAAAAAAGGATTTTGCCTGCTTTAAGGTCATCGCTTCCGCAAGAAGCAAATACGCGGCGGCGCAGTTAAACGGCGCATCCCGCGAATCCGATGAGTTTTATTCCTACCTTCTTGAGGACAGCGATATTTATACTGTCCGCAAAACAAAGTTTGTAAGCGGATTTTTCGCCCGTCTTAATAAACGCCCCAAGAGCGAGGATCTGTTTAATTTCCTGCTTCCTCTTGTTATCGTAGCGGCTATCGCAGTATTTGCGGCGCAGGCGATTATGGGCGCAAACGGATTAGATTCCCTTAACAGTGCGGTATTCACTTTATCGGTGGCGTTGCCTTTGTCCGCTTTCTTTATTATTGCAATGCCCCTTTGTACCGCAAACCGCAGAGCAAACCGCTCATCTTCCTGTTTTATCGGCCCTGCTGTGGCAGAAGAGTATTCGGACGCTTCGGTAATCTCTTTTGCGGATACTGAGGTATATCCGCCCAATCTTGTAAAGATAACCAGCTTCAGAACTTACGGTGATTTTCGTATCGACCGCGTTCTTATTGAGCTTTCCCGTATTTTCAATTACGTGGGCGGCCCTCTTGAAAAGGTGCTTGCTTCCACAATAACTGAACCGGTTGAGCCTGCCCAGTATATCCGCCTGCTGGAATCCGCTTCCGACGGACTCCGCGTGGTGGTTGACGGCAAGGAGTATTTTATCGGTAAACGTGCCTATATGCGCCGTTACCGTTTTGAAGCTCCCAAGGACGAAATAGACGATATGTACGAAAACAGCGTTGGCTCCGTAATGTTCGTCACCGTAGGCGACCGTCTTGCGGTCAAGCTGTATATTAAATATTCCATCAATCCGTTGTTTGACGAATTGCTCAGGGATATGAACAAATCAGGTCTTTGCGTAGGCATCAAGACCCTTGACCCCAATATCAACAACGAGCTGTTGGCAAACGGCATCAAATATAAAAAGTGCCCTATTGCCATACTCAAAGCGGGAAATCCTGAGGATATGACCAGAGTAACAAAAGAAATAGATTCCGGTATTGTTACCAACTCCGGGCTGCACACCTTCCTGCGTACCTTCGCTTTGTGTGATAAGACCCATCATATCATAAAGAGTAACGGCATGATATGCGTTATCGGCACGGTGCTGTCCTTGGCGGCTGCCGCATTTATGGTTTTTGCAGGGGATACAACAGGCATAACTTCGCTGTATACGGTGCTGTTCCAGCTTGCTTGGGTGCTTCCCGTATGGCTGCTATCGCTGATTTTGTAACTTTTGCACAAAAAACACCTCGCCGAATTTACATTTTCGACGGCTGTATGCTCAAAAAAGACTCTTGAATAATTTGGAATATTATTATATAATAAGGTGTTAGATTTTTAACGCAACATTATACGGAGGAAAAATTGTAATGGCAAAATATACTTCTGACAAAATTCGTAATATCTGCTTGCTGGGTCACGGCGGCGACGGTAAGACTTCTCTTGCCGAATCCATGCTGTATCTTTCCAAGGTGACCGACCGTCTGGGCAAAACCGTGGACGGCAACACCGTAATGGACTATGACCCTGAGGAGATAAGACGTACTATATCCGTTTCCGCATCTCTTGCTAACTTTGAGTGGCAGGGCGCAAAGATTAACCTTATGGATACTCCCGGTACCTTTGATTTCGTTGGTGAAGTAAGACAGGCTCTCCGCGTTGTAGGTACTGCAGTTCTGGTAGTAGACGGTAAGTCCGGCCCCAAGGTTGGTACCGAGCTTTGCTGGGATCTGGCCGGTAAGCTTCCCAAGGCATTCTTCGTAAACAAGATGGACGATGAAAACGCAAGCTTTGAGCGCGTTTTCGGTCAGCTTCGCGATCTGTTCGGCAATACCGTTTGTCCTGTATTCGTTCCTTATCACGAAGGCAAGGCTGATATGGGCTTCTATAACCTGCTTACCGAAGAGGCTTTCACTTTTGATAAGACCGGTAAGCCCAACCTCGCAACCCTTCCCGCAGATATGCAGGATACCGTAGATGCTTACAAGAAGATGCTGGATGAATCTCTGGCAGAAACTTCCGATGAGCTTATTGAAAAGGTTCTCTTCAACGAAGAGGCTCTTACCATTGATGAGAAGATCACCGCAATGAACGCGGGTCTTATCAGCGGTACCATCGCTCCTGTATTCTCCGGTTCTGCTTTCACTCTCGCAGGTGTAAGAACTCTTATGAACGTTATCGCAGCTTCCTTCTCTTCTCCCAGCGACCGTCATGATGAAACCATGATCGACAGCGAGGGCAACAAGAAAGCAGTTGCTTCTCAGGAAACCGGCGATACTTCTATATTCGTGTTCAAAACTGTTGCAGACCAGTTTGGTAAAAAGAGCTACTTCAAGGTGCTCAACGGTTCTCTCAAGAAGGATACCGTTCTTACCAACATTTCTACCGGTCAGACAGAAAAGATCGCACGTATCGTTACTCTTGCAGGTAAGAAGGAAACTGATGTTGATGAGCTTTGCTTCGGTGATATCGGTGTAACAGTTAAACTTGCAAACACCAATACCAACGATACTCTTTCCACCAACGCTCAGCTTGGTATGACCTACGCTCCCGTAGAGTTCCCCACTCCTTATCTGAGCATGGCTCTTGTTCCCAAGGCAAAGGGCGACGAAGACAAGATCTCCTCCGGTATATCCAAACTCCTTGAGGAAGACCTTACCGTTAAATACGTAAACAACGCAGAAACCAAGCAGATGTGTCTGTTCGGTCTCGGCGATATGCACCTTGATGTTATCGTAAGTAAGTTGAAGAACCGCTTCGGCACCAGTGTTGATCTTGATACTCCCAAGGTTGCATACAGAGAAACCATCAAGCGTCCCAAGTCTGTTCAGGGTAAACATAAGAAGCAGTCCGGCGGTCACGGTCAGTACGGTGACGTTAAGATAGAATTCTCCCGTCATGACGAGGACGGACTTCTCTTTACTGAATCCGTTGTCGGCGGCGCAGTTCCCAAGAACTTCTTCCCCGCAATCGAAAAAGGTCTGCAGGAATCTATGCAGAAGGGTGTTCTTGCCGGATATCCCGTTATCGGTCTGAAGGCAAACCTCTTCGACGGTTCTTACCACGACGTTGACTCTTCTGAAATGTCCTTCAAACTTGCTGCAAACCTTGCGTTCAAAGAAGGTCTTAAGGACAACTCTGTTCTGCTTGAGCCTGTAGGTATGCTCCGTGTTCTCATTCCCGATAACATGATGGGCGATATCATCGGCGACCTTAACAAGCGTCGCGGCAGAATCGCAGGAACCGACCAGTCTCCCGACCGTAAGGGTTACACTGTAGTTGAAGCAGAAGTTCCTTCCGCTGAAATGAGTACCTACGCTATCCAGCTCCGTGCTATGACTCAGGGCAGAGGCGTGTACACCTTCGAATTCCTCAGATACGAGGAAGCTCCTTCCAACATCGTTCAGAAAGTAGTCGAGGAAGCAAAGAGAAACGCCTCCGACGAATAATTCCATACGTTTTACTACCAAGAAATGAGGTTATTTTTCAATGTCAAGCTTTAAGAGATATTCTTTGGCAGCGGTGCTTTCCGCTCTGCTGTTGATTGCGGTACTTTTAACGTCCTGTGTTAACTTTTCGGGTTCGTCTATAAACGAAATTCCTCCTCTGGAATTTTCCGATACCGTTAAAGACGATGAGACCGAGTCCGAGCCTCCCACAGAAGACGGTTATACCGCACGTCCTACCGTAACATCCGTAGTTAACACCTCTCCCGAGATCGTTGTTATAAGCGGTGCTTGCGAAGAAGGCGCTGTTGTTACCGCTACCAGCCCGGTGGATTCTATTTCCGTTAACTCCCTTAACGGTTACTACATTCTTGAGTATGATCTTGACGGTAGAGATTCCCGTTCTCTTTCCATCACCGCTATAGTTGAAGGAAAGAAGGAAAGTACTGTTCGTGAGATTACCGTTAAGCGTGACGCTATGGCGGAGACCCGTACCGATGAATTTGAAGTAGTTCTCGGCAAGGACGGCTATCTCTTCTTCCGCGAAACTATCGAAAACTATACCGGTGCAAATATCGCTACCGTTTCCAAAATCGATAATTTTGTAACTAACACCCTTAACGCCCAGCTTACTGCTCTTGAAAACCGTGCAGGCGGATATGATGTTGAGATCGTTTACGTTCTCATCCCCAATGCATCTTTTGCATATTCCGATTATCTTCCCGAAAGTGCTGAAAAAGAAACGTACAACACCTTGTACGATCAGGTTTCCGGCGCATTGGAAAGATCCAATGTTACCCTTATAGATATGCGTGAAGTTTTCGAGCAGCATAAGGACGACGGTTATCTCCTTTACAACAAGACAGATAGCCATATTACCGATTACGCAGGGTATCTTGTATATACCGAGCTGATGAACCATATCGCAGTTAAGTTCCCCGCAGCTGCACCCCACGCTTTGGATCAGTTTACTGTTTCCGAAGAAACTTTGTTTGATGGCGGCAACCTTGCTGTTTACGGTCAGTTTGATACCAATACTCTTACCGAAAAGCGCGTAACTCTGTCTCCCAAGTTCTCCATGGATATGGGCGACGCGCCTCACCGCCTTAAGCTGACAACTACCAATCTGTCCGATCTTCAGAAGTATGCTTCCGAGGATAGCTGTCAGATAATCAGCGGCGCTGCTGTAGAAGGCAAGTTCAGTGTTCTCAACCGTCTGTACTTCTGTACCGAGCGTGAAGATCTTCCTTCCGCAATGATCTACCGCGATGACAGCTCTGCTATGTTTATTGATTACGTTGCAGAACGCTTTAACAACTGTATGCTGGCTGCTACCGGCGATTACGTTGTTAACCTTACCGATGCAGGCAGACATGCTTCCGCAGGTAAATCCGTTGTAGATTACGTTATCGTTATCGTTGACGAAAATAACCTTACCGATCTTGTTAAATAACAAAAACCAAATCCCGCTCATCTCTGAGCGGGATTTTTTGTTGTGCATTTATCGGCTGTAAAGTGTTAGTATTTTGTTAATTGCATCCTTATCAAGTAAAGGAAAAGGTATTACTTTTTGCGGTGTGTCAAGTGAATTGATCTGTTTTGTATACCACAGTACATCGTGCCATTTTTTGTTTTTGAAGCCTATCGCACGAAAAACCCCCATATATTCAAATCCTAACTTTTTATGCAACCTTTCGCTGGCATTGTTGGGATAGGTTATGCCTGCGCATAGGGTTACTACGTTTTGGATTTTTAGTATCTCAATAAGCGCCGAATACAAAAGACTGCCGACACCTTTACCTGTGTGTCGAAAATCTGTATATACAGATAATTCGGCATCCCAATTGTATGCGGCTCGTGTACGGTATTCAGATGCATATGCATATCCTATCACTTCACCGCTATCTACTGCAGCGATAAAAGGATATTTTTGCAGTTTATCATTTATGCGTTTTACGAATTCTTGCTCGTCAGGTGCAATATATTCAAATGTGATAGCAGTGTTGTTTACATAATATTCGTAAATATTTGCAATAGCTTTAGCGTCATCGGTTGTTGCAATACGCAGAGTTATCATAAATCGGCTCCTTTTTTAGAAATGGTTATAAAATGAGTGGAAAGTCCCATAAGGCTTTCCTCCTTTTCGAGCAGACGCACGACACGCATTATACTTTCGCGTTTGTGTTTGTCTTTCCACGCTTCGTCGAGATTTCTTATAATCCAGCAGGGACCGATAACACCTTTGGTGTCAATATCATTAAAGTTTGCGTGTTCCAGCTCGTTTTTTATTTCATCGGGTCTGTGGAAATAGGCGAGTCCCATAGGCTTTTTTGTGTGAATTCCGGTTTTTACCGTTGCTTCAAGCGCTGTGTAAAACTCATCGTCGTCAAGTTTTGGGTCGGCGTCGTATCTTGCAACGTATTTTAATGTAGTGGCAAAACAAGTAATGTTGGCAGTATAAAGCATTCCACCCGGTTTAAGCAACCGTCTGCATTCTTTTAGGCACAGAATTCTTTCGCTGTATTCGGTGATGTGATACAACGGTCCAAACAAAAGTATCGCATCGGCGCTCTTATCAGGGCGTGGAATACTGCGTGCATCCGCAACCTCTGCCAAAGCCAATTTTCCGCCAGTCTCTGCTTCCAATTCCCGCGCCATTTCAATATTTCTTTCCGCAATATCGTATAAATATACCTCGTAACCAAGCGTTGCCAGCCAGCAGGAGTACTCGCCGTAACCGCCTCCGATATCGTATATAACCGCAGGCGCAGGCGGCAGAGTTTCCAATAATATTTCTTTTGTTCGCTCAAATTCAATTAGTCCTAAACCTTTGTGTAAACGTCCCTTTTCTATACCGGCGTTGTATCCTGCCAGAACTTCTTTGTCGATAGTTTTCATTTTCCTTCTCCTTTGTAAATTTAGAATTATTTTGTTGGCACTCTTCGCTGTTTTGGCGGCGGTCTTGCTGTTCCGGCACGAATAACACCTCCTTTTAACTAAAAAAATTAACGGTTAAAAACTCATTTGACGAGCTTTTAACCGTTTTTATTGTCTTCGTATAAAACCCTTTTTGTTTGGGATTACAAACGCAACAAAACAAGCCCGCTGTCTTTTTTGACCACAAGCTGTGCCTGCTGTTTGTTTGCCATATAAGCGAACATCGTTGCGTTTCTCCTCTAAAAAGTTTTTCACATTATATCACTGTAAAGACAAGTTGTCAATATCATTTTCTTTTCAAAAACAATTTCATTTATTTATATTATTTCTTTTTGCCGCATATAATTTACGCGAAAGGAGTAATAAAAGGATGAAAAGAATATTTGTATTTATTTTGGCGGTATTTCTTTTGTTTCCCATAAGCGTATCCGCCACAGAAAGCACCAGCGTTTTTGAAAACGAGCCTGCGGAGGAATTTTGGTTTGAAACTGCGGCGTTTACCGGAGATTACAAAGTAAAAAGCGCATATCTTGCCGATTATCTCACAGGCACCGTTCTATATGCCAAAAACGAGGAGGAAAAGCTCCCCATCGCATCGGTAACAAAAATAATGACCTCGCTTCTTGTTTTTGAAGCCATTTATTCGGGGAAAATCACTTATGACGAAATCGTTACTGTAAGCGACCACGCGGCACAGATGGGCGGAAGCCAAGTGTATCTTGAACCAAACGAGCAGATGTCGGTACGCGATCTTATGAAGGCAATGATGATATCCTCCGCCAATGACGCTACCGTGGCACTTGCGGAGCACGTGGCGGGGAGCGTGGAGACCTTTGTGGGTATGATGAACAACCGCGCATCTCAGCTTGGAATGACCAATACATATTTCAAAAACCCTCACGGTCTTGACGAGGAGGGACATTATAGCTGCGCCCGCGACGTGGCGTATATGACCCGAGAACTGTTGTCCCATAAAGGTGTGACCGATTTCACCACTGTATGGATGGACACTATCCGCGACGGCGCCTTTGGACTTTCAAACACCAACAAGCTCATTCGTTATTACAACGGTGCTACCGGAATGAAGACCGGCTTTACCAACGCGGCTGGCTTTTGTCTTTCGGGCACGGCTATGCGTGACGGGCTCCATCTCATTGCCGTGGTTTTGGGCGGCGAAACCAGCAACGAGCGGTTCGGCACGGTAAAGAAAATGCTAGATTTCGGTTTTGCCAATTATTCGGTCATCACTCCGGAGCGTATTAATGTCGAGGATATTTTTGTGCCCGGCGGGTCGGATAATTATCTGTCTGTCGATTACACGCCGCCATCCATTCTCACCGAAAAGGGCGCGGGCGGCGAGATAACACAAAGAATAAACTTGTTTGAAGATATAACTGCTCCCGTCAAGAAGGGAGATGTTGTGGGCAGAGTAGACATTTACCGTGACGGCCAGCTGCTTTCCGCCGCAGACCTTTGCGCCGCAGAGGATATTGCCCGCATCGGATACGGGGAATTTCTTGTCCGCATATTACGCACTGTCATGGGATTTATATAATTGACAAAAAGGGCATTATAGTATATAATAGAACGGAATTCACAAAAAGGAAGTTACTTTAATTATGATACGTTTGGAAGATAAATACGCTCTTTCCTTTCTTGATGACGGAGTAATAGAATCCCTTTCTGCTTCTCTTAAAGCTGCGGACGGATATATCCGCAACCGTAACGGAAAGGGAAACGATTTTACCGGTTGGATAGACCTTCCCGTAAATTACGATAAAGAAGAGTTTGCGCGCATTAAGGCGGCGGCAAACCGCATTTGCGAGACAAGCGACGCACTCATCGTTATCGGCATCGGCGGAAGCTATCTGGGCGCAAAGGCGGCAATAGATTTTCTACGCTCTCCCAATTACAACTGTCTCCCCAAAAAGACACCGGACATTTACTTTACCGGCAATTCCTTCTCCGGCGATGACCTTAACGAAGTGCTGGAAATGTGCAAGGATAAGAGAGTGTCCGTAAATGTAATAAGCAAATCCGGCACTACTACCGAAAGCGCGCTCGCTTTCCGTTTTATAAGAAGCGAGCTTGAAAAGCGTTATTCCCGCGATGAACTGCGCGGCAGAATTTATTGCACTACCGATAAAGCACGGGGTGCGCTCAAGAATTTTGCAGATGCAGAAGGGTATGAAACCTTTGTTATACCCGATGATATCGGCGGAAGATTTTCCGTGCTCACCGCAGTAGGACTCCTTCCCATCGCTGTTGCAGGCTGTGATATAGACGCGCTTATGCAGGGCGCAAAGGATATGCGTGAGGAATGCTTTGCGGGCGGTCTTGATAATATCGCATACAGATATGCGGTAATCAGAAACGCTTTGTATAATCAGGGTAAACGTATAGAGATACTTGCTTCCTACGAAGGCGCTTTCCGTTCTATGGCAGAATGGTGGAAGCAGCTTTACGGCGAAAGCGAAGGCAAGGACGGCAAGGGTATTTTCCCTGCATCCGTTGCTTTTTCTACAGACCTTCATTCTCTCGGTCAGTTCGTTCAGGACGGAAGCCGTACTATGTTTGAGACTGTGGTAAGACAGATAAACCCCGTAAATACTCACACCGTTCCTTATGACGAGCTTAATACCGATACTCTTAACTATCTTGCCGGCATGACCATGAACGAGATTAACGATCACGCTATGACCGGTACTCTCCTCGCTCATATGGACGGAAACGTTCCCAACCTTATGCTCACATACGATTCCAGAAGTGAGCATACTCTCGGCGAAATGATATATTTCTTTGAGCTTGCATGCGCTGCCAGCGGATACATTCTCGGTGTAAATCCCTTTGATCAGCCCGGTGTAGAGGAGTATAAACGCAATATGTTCGCTCTTCTCGGCAAGCCCGGATACGAAAGTAAGAAAGAAGAATTGGAAAACAAGATGAAATTCTAAAAAAACACTTGCTTTTTCTTCATTTATAAAGTAAAATAAATACAGACATTAAAAGTCACGTTAGGAGGCACATCAATATGATAAAAATGTTAGTCGGACTTAAAGGCTCCGGCAAGACCAAAACTCTCATCGACGAAGTAAAAAAAGCTTCTGAAGCATCTTCCGGCTCGGTAGTATGCGTTGAATACGGCAGAAACCTTTCTTATAACATCGGTTACGATGTTCGCCTTGTAGACGCAAAGGCATATTCTGTTAAGGATGCTTGCACCCTTTACGGTTTTGTTTGCGGCCTTCTCGCCAGCAACCATGACGTTACCGACCTTTTTATAGACAGCGCACTTAAGATCTGCGGTGACGACGTTCCCGCTTTCGCAGAATTTCTTGATAAGTTCAATACCATTCTCGGTGATGAGATCCACTGTATGATCACCGCTTCTGTTGACGAAGCAGATCTTCCCGAGAGCGCAAAGAAATATATCGGCTAATGAAGAAGAGTGTTAAAGATATCGCGCTTATCGGTTTGGGCACTTATGCGGTCCTTTCCATGGCGTATATCGTAATGGTTCTTTCCGGTGTTACGGATGAGGGCGTAAAGGCGCTAACTACTCTTTACAGTAAGCAGCTTTTGTTCGTGCTTATATACAGTCTTGTGCTGGGCGCATCTTTCTTTGTTTTTAATCTTAAGGTCGCTCCCATTACTGCGCGGCTCATACATATAGCTGTAACCTACGCCGCTACTGTGGCGATAATGCTGTTGCTCATTTCTTCCGAATCCAACGCCGCTCAAAAGCTTGTATACATTGTCATCACCACCGTTGTTTTTGCGGCGGTATACGGTGTGGCGTGTCTGCTTGCAATGCTTATTAAAAAATACAAATAACCATTAAAGCGCCTTTTTGTAAGGCGCTTTGCGGTTTTATGGGAGTATATGGTATGAAAGGCTTAAATATTATCGCGGTGTTTAACAAAGAGCACACCCACGTTCTTATGTGCCGCCGCTCAAAAGAGCCGTATAAGGATAAATATAACTTCGTGGGCGGTAAAATAGAATCGGGCGAGGACAGCCTTTCTGCCGCGTACCGTGAGCTTGAGGAGGAAACGGGTATCACAAAATCGGATATTTCGCTCACCCGTTTTATGGATTTCACATATTACCATTGGGATATCCGTCTTGAACTATATGTGGGCAGATTGGATAAGGATTTTACTGTTCACGGCGATGAAAACGACCTTTTCTGGATACCTCTCACTGCAGATTTCTTTTCTCTTAATTCCTTTGCAGGCGAGGGTAATATCGGTCACATGATGCTTCAAATAGAAATGGCAAAGGATATATTGTTTTAACAAAAACACCGTTTATATCGCGTGATATAAACGGTGTGTCTTTATTTTGCGGCTATTTTTTCAAATCTTTTCAGCAGGTCTTCAATACTGTATTCTCTGGGACCGTTGAAGTATGAGCAAACCTTGTCTCCGAAGCATTCGTACCACTTTTTATCAAGTGCCTTTATGCCGTAGCACGCACCTGCAATAGAGCCCGCGGTGGCGGCGGTGCAATCGCAATCGTACGCCATCGCAACAGCGTTTCCGAACACCTTGCCGATATCATTTCCGCCCAGATAAAGGGCAAACACGGTAAGGCATGCGTTGTTCAACGTGTGTACCGTGCTCATTCCGGGATAACGCTTGGAAACCAGCTCGTTTGCGTGGCGAGCATCTTTTACTGTGGGCGCAATACTCACGGCCCAGCGTATCGCTTCTGCCATAGAGCTGTCGGCAGGGATATAGTCAAGACCTTTTACCAGCGCCTGCTCAACAGTCTCGCATTCAAAAGCTAAAGCGATAACTGCGGCAAAATACATAGAGCCGTACACTCCGTTTCCGCGGTGGGATATAAGAGCGTCTGTCTTTGCCATCTGCGCCGCTTTTTCAGGGTCACCGGGGCACATATATCCGTATCCGTCACAGCGGATATCCGCGCCTATCCATTCTTGGTAGGGGTTGTCAACCTCTGCGGCTTTTTCGGGCGGGATGCCGTTTTTAAGGTTTTTAATGGCAACATCCTCTGCCGTCCACGCCAATGTTATGTATTTAAGCCAAGCGTCGGCAACGTTCTGCAGGGTAAAATCCTTTCCGTTTCCTTCCTCTGCAATCAAAAGGGAAAGAAGCGTATATCCGATATCGTCATCGCCGGGAATACCGTTAAAGCAAGGACGGGTGTAATCTTTGAAGGTGTTGTAGATATATCTGGGCTCATCGGGGTTGGGAACTTTAGGCCAGTAATCTGTGGGCGGAAAACCGATACCGCATTCATTTGCATATTCCTCAATACGGTCAATGGGCCATCCTTCAACGGGACATCCCAAAACACAGCCTGCAAATCTGCCCAGCAGTGCTCCGCGCAGCTTATCTCTGTATTGCTCTATGGAAATATTCATTGTTTTGGCTCCTTTTCTTAATTAATAACGATGGTAAACACACGAGCCCTTGACCTTTTTTACAGCATTTTCAGTCGTTTTGTCATAAACAAACAGCGAAAAATGCTTTCCGGAAGGATGTGTATCGAGATGCTCAAAAATACTGTTCATAACTCTTTCAATGGTTTCGTCGTTTGTATCGGCAAGGAATTTGATTACATACGAACTTATCGAAAAATCCTCAGACACTACCTTTTTTACCAGAAATACTTGTGATACCACATCTTCATTTATACTCTTTATGTAATCAAGGATGCTTTCTTGCATTTCTGCAGGCATATCATCTTTAACAAGATGGTCGTTTGCCGTTAATGTTCTTGCATGTGAAATGTTTTTAAGTTCGTTATCTGAAAAATCGTTGGCTTTTTGTCTATATTCATTGAGCTCGTCATGCAGACCCATAAGACAACAATAATCGCCGATTGCTTGTAAACCCGGTGGAATATAATAACTATTAAGTTCCATCGCGTCGTAAATTAATTTTATGCCTTCGTTATCATATCTATCAAGTAAAATACTGCCCTTTACGAAGATCGCATAGGCTTTTGCATAAATGTTTTCTTCCTCTGCAATAATACGGTCACACAGTTTTTCTTGCTCTTCGAAACGCAGCAGTGCGCGAAAAGCCATAATAACTTCGCGAGTTTTTTCTGCGCTTAACGGTTCGCCGTCTGCTTTCCACACTTCAATAATTTTTAGAGGCTCAAGATAATTCTGTGTTCTTATGTCGCCGTAATTCTCAAGATCGTTTTTATATATAATCTCGTCGGTTTCTCGCCGCGCTTTAAGACATTCTTTCCTGAATTTACCATCGTAATTGGGAATTATAACATTAAAATCGTCGGCGCCGATTGACTGTAACCTATTTCGAAGAATAGGATGACTTGCATTTCTGGCTTGAATTTCGTTTAACAGTATGCTTTTCCAAAAATCTTTTCTTTCCGATACTGCGGTTCTGAAGGAATTAACAAGTATTTCACCTAAATTATTGCGTTTTTCTTCAGGTTCGAGATATGGTTCGGAAATATATTTATACATTTCACGCTGAAAAAGATTAAGGTATGCGGTTTTTGCCAAAGCATTTGCCGCTATAGATGGGTTTCCGTGTTCAATGACTGCTCTATCGGCTCTGCTTTCAAGCGTTATGGTTGCGGCGTGCAAATACATACTATACTCATATGTAAATACTCCGTCTATATAAGCGTATAATATATCCGCCTTTGGATTATTTATAATCCTGAAATAAAGGCTTGCGGCACTGCTCATACGAACATCGTCCACAGTAAGGTGTGCGAATTCGTGAATCAATACCTGCTCAAGTTCTTCCTCGGTTAGTACATCTAACAACAGATTGCCTAATTGAAGCGAATAAGTTTTTCCTATCCGTGCAATAGCCGCGTTATTGTTTTGAAGAAATATAATACGTATTTTTCCTTTTAGACCTAATTTGTTTGATACTTTGTAAGCAAGGTCGTGGATAATCGGGTAGTCGTTTGGAGAGCTATAATCTGAAAAATCGTAGTTTTCCTTATCCGGAATCAAGCGCAATAAAGGAAAATAAACAAACACTGCTGCAATTAAAAAGTAAAAGTGCTTACAGGCCATACCGAAAAATATGGATGTACCGCCAAGCGCAATATACATTAGAGAATACACAATCATAAAACGGTGTATGCGTTTGATCTTGGTTATTACGCTTTGTATGTCATTTGCCGCTTGCTCACGACGTGATGCAAATATTTCTTGTTGCTCTGCGGAATTAAGTTTACTTTGTGATTTTGCGTATGATTTTGCCATAACGTAGTGTATGGCGAAAATTGCTAATGGTATTGTTACAAATATCAACGCCGCATACAGACAATATTCTTTGGCGGTTTCGTCTATTGCGTTGCCGAATAATAATCCTAAAAGGGATACAAGCGCAACGACACCGAGTGTTATGAGACTACTCAAGGATATTCTTCTGGCTATTTGATTATTTTGGGTTTGCGGCATATATTTCGCCTCCTTGAAAATTCAAAGATATTCTAACATTATTTTGCTTAAAATACTACCCTTTTTTCAAAAAATATGTTAGAATAACCTGAAACGGAGGTGCAGATGCTATGAATGATATTTTTTCTCTTACAGACGGAATTGAATATCTTTTTACCTCCGGCAAGAAGGTGCTGCTTTACGGAATGGGCAACGGTGGTGAGAAGGCTTACAGCCTGCTTACCTCACGAGGCATAGAGATCACGGGCGTTTTCGCATCCGATGGCTTTGTACGCGGACATTCCTTTTTGGGGTATAAGGTGCTGTCGCTGTCTGAGGCTGAGGAATTGTACGGCGATTTTAATGCTGTGCTCAGCTTTGCTTTGGAGGGCAGAAAAGCCGATATTCTTGAACGAGTTACCGCAAACCACTATCTGTATACACCCTATATGGCGGTATGCGGCGACGGCGTTACCGATAAACAGACTGTTCTGGCTAATCGCAGTGATATAGAAAAAGTGTATTCCTTGCTTGCAGACGATATTTCACGGGATATTTACCGCCGCGCTATGGCATACTGTATTACGGGTGATATAAAGTACCTTAAATATAAAGAAGGCGACGATATTCCGCCTGACGGATATTTTCGTTCAGACGGCACGTATATCGATGTGGGTGCATACAACGGCGATACGGCGCAGGAGTATTACGATGCCGTGCCCGACGTTAAAAAAATAATCTGCTTTGAGCCGGATACCCGTTCCTTTAACAAATTGCTTAAACGGGATATCCCCTGCATAACCGCATATAACGCCGCCGCAGGGCGCAAAGACGGCGAAACGCTGTTTACCGGCGGAGGCGGCAGGTCCTCCTCTACGGGAAAGGGGAATATTGTTATCCCTGTTAAAAGTATCGATGATATGGCATTAAATGAGGATGTAGGCTGTATTAAGATAGATGCGGAAGGGGACGAGCGCGATGTACTGGCAGGGGGAGCAAACGTTATCTGGCGTTGCCGTCCTGCGTTAAACGTGTCCCTATATCACCGCACGGGCGACCTTTGGGAATTGCCCCTTCTTATCCATCGCACAGACCCTAAGTATAAACTATACATCAGAAAAAAAGAGTACGTTCCCATGTGGGATATATCGGTTTTCTGTATGCCGTAAAAATACAGACGATTATTCGGAGGTTTGATTATGACAGTTACACAGACTATAAACTATATAACATCCGGCGGATGCGATAAAGCTTTTACATCTCTTTACGGAAAAAACAGAGTTGCTTCCCAACGTGAACGCTGGCTATCCCTTGCCAACAGTTTTCTTTCTCTTTACGGGGACAGCGAGGTGTATATGCTCTCGGTTCCCGGCAGAACCGAGCTGCTGGGCAACCATACCGACCATAACAACGGCAGAGTTCTCGCCGCCGCAGTGGATATTGATATAATAGCCCTCGCCGCTAAAGCCGAGGATAACTTTATACGTATCAAGTCCGAAGGCTACCGCGAGGATGTGGTGTCTCTCGAAGATATTGACCCCGCAAAGGCGAAGAAGGGAAGCTCTTCTTCCGTAATTTCCGGCGTGTGCGATTATTTTAAGTCACACGGCGGCAGTCTGGGCGGAATACGCGCCTGCACCACCAGCGATGTGCTTACGGGAAGCGGTATATCCTCCTCCGCCGCATTTGAAGTTATGTGCGGAAATATGCTTAATATAATGTATAACGATAATAAGTTTTCTCCTCTTTTCCTTGCAATGGCAGGAAAATATGCGGAAAACGTGTACTTTGGCAAGCCTTGCGGACTTATGGACCAGACAGCCTGCGCTTCCGGCGGATGTTCGTATATTGATTTCGGCGGCGAGGAGGCAGTCCTCCGCAAGATCACTCCCGATCTTGGCGATACCGTTCTTTGTATTGTTAATACCGGCGGCAATCATGCCGATCTTACCGATGATTACGCTTCTGTTCCTGCGGAAATGCTTTCCTGCGCAACCCTTATGGGTAAAAAGACTCTCCGTCAGGTGAATGAGGACGAGTTTGTGTCCCGTATAGCTTATCTTCGCGCCAACGTGGGCGACAGAGCTATTATGCGCGCAATGCATTATTTTGAGGAAAATTCCAGAGTTGACGGCGCTGTTGAATGTCTTGAAAAAGGCGATACCGAGGGATATTTCCGCTTTGTAACCGCTTCGGGTAATTCTTCCTTCCGCTTCCTGCAGAACGTGTATACAAACAAGAACGTGTCCGAGCAGGGACTTTCTCTCGCCCTTTGTCTTACCGAGCGTATGGGTCTTGTCTGCCGCGTTCACGGCGGCGGATTTGCAGGCACCATACAGACCTATCTCCCTCTTTCCCGCAAGGAAGAATACCGCGAAAAAATGGAGCGCGTATTCGGTGAGGGAAGCTGTATGTTCCTTAATATCCGTCCTTACGGCGCCGCTTGCATAAGTGGCGACGAGATTACAGAGGCAAAGTAAAATATGGTTTTTGCTTGTACTCTCTTTTCCTCCTCAAAAGGAAACTGCACATATATCCGCTCGGGCAGAGATGAGTTTCTTATCGATGCTGGCGTTTCCGCCAAGCGGATAACCGATGCACTTGCGGGTATCGGTACGGACATTAAAAACATCTCTGCTATTTTTGTCACTCACGAGCATACAGACCATATAAAGGGTCTTGCTGTTATAAGTAAAAAACACGGAATTCCCGTGTATGCGCCATATCTCTGTGGGCGCTACATAAAGAAAAATATGCCCGATGTATCTCCCTTTCTTTGCGAAAATGAGCCGGGCAACACCGTTAATCTTGCAGATACTGCCGTTACCGCCTACGCCACCCCTCATGATAGCCAGGGATCGGTCTGCTTCCGCATAACCACTCCGGACGGTGTTATCGGTTATGCAACCGATATCGGTCATATCAGTGACCAAGTGTGGGATGCTCTTTGCGGTGCAGACAGCGTGGTGGTGGAATCCAACCACGATCTTGAATTGCTGGAGGACGGCCCCTATCCCAGAACGCTTAAAAACCGCATTCTTTCGGATTACGGCCATCTTTCCAATTGTGATTGCGGTCAGCTTCTCTGCCGTCTTGTAAATAGCGGCACCAAGCGTATTGTACTTGCCCATTTAAGCGAAGAAAACAACCGCCCGCCCCTTGCCCTCACCGCCGCACGCGGAACTCTTGCCGGAAGCGGTATAAGAGTAGGGGAGGAAGTAATTCTCCGCGTCGCCCCGCCCGACGGAGTCTGCGAAATAATGAATGTGAAGGAATAAACGAAACCGCCGAAAACTTCGGCGGTTAGCTTTTATAAAAAATATAAAAAATTTCCAACCCTTTTCCTTTTTCGGTTACTTAATAGACGAAACAACATGTTGTAAACACCAAATGAAAGCGAGGTGAAGCGCCTTGACAGAAAAAGAATATCTTTTGCATGCATTTGAAAAAGAAATGCTACCCAAAATATACGGCTTTTGCAGGCTTAAAATGAACGACGTGTCAGATGCGGAGGATCTCGCACAGGATATTTGTCTTGAAGTTGTTAAATCCATAAACTCGGGCAAACAAATCGAAAACCTTAATGCCTTTGTATGGAGCGTTTCCAACCACATGTTTTTCAATCTGCTTCGCAAAAAGAAGCACGGCGATACTCTTTATCTTCCCGAAAACCTGGTCTCGACAGACGACCCCGAAGCTGAATATATTCTTGAAGAGCAAAAGAGGCTTTTGCGGCGTGAGCTTTCGCTTATGTCCGGCAACTACCGAAGGGCTATTGTAATGCATTATTTTGATGGACTGTCCTGCGAGGAGATAGCAAGTAATCTGGGCAAAAGTGTCGGTACTGTCAAATGGTGGCTTCACGATGCGAGAACAGCTATCGAGAAAGGAATAAATACAATGAGAGATTACGGTGAAAAAAGCTACCGTCCCGGCTCACTTTTCATGTCTTGTACGGGTCAGTTCGGTGCAGATTACGAGCCTATGTCTTGCGCAAAGAGAAAATCTGCACAGAATATTCTGCTTGCCGCATACAAACAGCCGCTTACCATATCCGAGCTTTGCGAGGAATTGGGTATATCCGCTCCCTATATTGAGGATGAAGTAGAGTATTTGGTACAAAACCAGTTAATGAAAGAAGTTTCCAAGGGAAAATATCAAACGGATTTTGTCATTCTTCCGGGTAATAATTTAGCTCTTGCAAATAAGATATATGAAGAATGCTTCCCTGATTTTTTTGAAAAGCTCATAATTTTTCTTGAATCCAAAAAGGATATTCTTTTAGAAAAACGATTTAATACCGCAGGGTTCGAATGGAATCGTCTTATGTGGGTATATCTCCACATACTGCCCGAAATCCAGATAGGATTTTATACCCATGCCAATAAAATAACCGTAAAGTACGACGATATTCCTCTGCGCCCCAACGGCGGAAAATGGATAGCCTTGGGTTATGACAGCGGGATGTATATGGCAGAAAAAATGCAGAGAGAAAAATATCATGCATTCGACGGACCGGTGCACAAAAGCACTACCGCTAACGTTCAAGGCTTTTATCATTGGTGGAACAATGCGGATAGCTCTGTATTTTTCGCCATACCTGAAGGAGTGTTTCAGCTCTGCAGAGAGATAATAAAAGGAAACGTAAATATTTCCGAATTAAACGATGAACAAAAATACCTGTTTAGTATCGCTCTTGAGAAAAAGCTTTTTGTTAAAACAGAAACAGGATACGCGCAAAACTATTACTATATAAACCGCAAGGAATACAAAGAGCTTGTTGATTTTGGAGCAGAAATAGGTCCGGAATTGCTTCCTCTCGTTCACAAAGCCTACAGTATAATCCGCGCCGAATATGAAAAGACCGTTCCTGCTCACCTCCACTGGCAGATGGGCAACTTCCTCACAAACGGACTTAACTTTTTGGTCACATGCAGCTTGTTTGAAGCGGAAAAACGCGGTCTGCTTTCTGCGCCTGACGAGAATAACAAAACGTGGCTCAGCCTTTTTGCAACAGAGTAAAAAATTACCCCAAGAAAAACGCTTATACGGAGGTTAGTAATATGATCTTTGTCCCACCGATTCCCCTCATCAGAAGAAAAGCAATAGTCAAGAAATTGCGTA
This sequence comes from Eubacteriales bacterium, assembly GCA_045533895.1. Taxonomy (GTDB): domain Bacteria; phylum Bacillota; class Clostridia; order Oscillospirales; family CAG-382; genus SFLA01. The sequence continues at coordinate 2,323 of JAZSIT010000026.1, read as the reverse complement.
ACTGCGGTGCAGTATCGGCAGAAACCGCAAAGACATTGGCAGAAGCGGGCATAATAAACCCAAACATCTTTCCCGGAGTTACCGAAAGAATGATTAAAAAAGGTATTATAAAGAAAACCGCAGACGGAAAATATTATCTTTTATAAACCAGCCTGTGTTTTTCCAACGCAAAAACCGCCGATGCTTTCGGCGGTTTTTTGTTGCTGTTTTACTATGTGTTATTCTGACACTTCGTCATAGACGGTATTGGAAAAACTGCCGTGGCGTTTTTCACTGTTTTGGAAGTATTCGTCCCAGCCGGTTATTTCTATTGCCGGAACATAGGTCTTTGCATAGGTTTCAATTCCCATTTCGTCGGTATGCAGATACTTATAAAAAGTATAAAAGGGTATTACCGACATATCCGCGCCAATTACGTATTCGAATCCTACAGTATCGTAATCGGAAAAATCAACCCTATCCTGCGCGGACATACAGAGAGTGCAAACGTGTCCGCCGAAAACGTATCCTTTTTCAAGCAATTCCTCTGCTTGTTCAGGGGATACGGTCTTTCCCCGTGCGGATTTTTTAATTGTTTTGTTCCAACGGTCGGGTGTCTCTGTGTAATTTACAGATTTAAGATACATTTCTTTGCCGGAAAATGACTTTTCAAACTTGAGGGTGATATAATCCGCACAGCAGGGAGATGTGTTTTTCAGAATACTTGCGGCAGTTTCGTTCTCCTCGTCGGCATTATAAAGATATACGGTTATTCCCTCCAAGGCAGTAAGATCATAAGCATATTCTCTGTTTATTCGCATATCACCGTAGTTTTTGCCGAACAGCTTGTTCAGATAAGACACCGTTTGAGATATTTCATCTTTTATCTCTCCGTCACCGCTTTCGGTGGGAAAAGTTACGGAAGAGCCGTTTACAGTCATTCCGTCATACAGTGTGTTTTTGCTGAAATAATATGAAATATTTTCGTCTCCGCTAAAGGAAAGCCTTTTGTTTTCGTCCTTTATTACCGCGCTGTATCTTGATGTTCCGTCACCGTAACCGGTTTTCTTGATTGTGTAATCGGTTACGGTTATTTCGTAAAGCTTTTGTAAAGCGGGCAGAGTATCTTCTATGTATTGTTCAAACTCCTTTTTGGTTACTGACGGAATATTAAGCTTATATACGGGAAGATATTTTTCTGTCGGAAGACTTTCGGTGACCAAAAGGGAAATATCCTTTGTACGCACCTCCGTGTATCTGTTGGTGCTGTCGGTTACACCGAACATTTTTTCAACGTTGCTTGCTGTGGGAGTATATATCCGATAGGGCGAAACAGTTGCGAATACCACCGCAAACAAGCAAATACAAGCCGCCGCGGCAATTAATATTCTTTTGTAAAAGCTCTTTTTCGCCTGTCCGGGAGCGGCTTGGGTAATAAAACGGCTGTCAATTCCGCTCAAAGCATCAAAAATGTTTTTGCTGTTCATATATCAAAGCCCTCCTTTTCCAGCATATCTTTCAGCTTTTTTCGGGTGCGTGCAAGAATTGCTTTTACGTTGCTTTCCGTCAGCCCATATTCCTTTGCTATCTCGGCAACAGGGCTTACGTACCAATATCTTCTCACAAACACCATTTGGTCGCGCTTGGACAGAGAAGCTATAAATCGGTTCAGCGCGTCCTTCAGCGCAACACTTTCGCCAATGTCTGTACCACTGTTATTATCGGGTATACATTCCTGCAATTCGTCGATAGACACGGCATATTCGCCGCCTTCACGCTTTTGGGCGTGCTTCTTGTCACTCATATTTATTGCCGTCTGTCTGCTTATCATACCAACGTACGGCTTTAACGGGTCGGGACGGTTGGGCGGTACAGTGTTCCATGTCTTAAGATACGTATCGTTTACCGCTTCTGCGGTATCTTGCTCATCGCACAGTATTCGCTTTGCAATATAATGGCAGTAGGCACCGTACTTTTTGTCTGTTTCGGAAATTGCTTTTTCGTCTCTCTGCCAGTAAAGTTCAACTATTTTTTTGTCAAGCATGTTTCACACCCCTCTCACTTAAATATACAGAAAGTACATTATGTTGGTTACAAAAAATACAAAACTCCCTGCCGTAAGTTTTTACGGCAGGGAATATAACTCTATTTAACCAAGCTTTTTATATCCGCGATCAGCATATCCACGTTTTCCTCCTTGGTTGACCAGCCGGGGCATATACGCACCGCCGTTTTCTCACCGAGAGAAGCCATGTGCTCAAAGGAATACTTTTCTTTTAACTTTTCCAAAACGCTGTTTTCGAATATGGGGAATATCTGGTTGGTGGGGGACTGATAGTACAAG
>JAZSIT010000200.1:0-10164 GCA_045533895.1 Eubacteriales bacterium | reverse complement strand
GCACAGCCTGACGAATACACCCGGTCACAGGTGAAAAACAAGTTGATACTAATGATAATATCCATCTGTGCTGTGGTATTTGCCCTTACCGTCCTTTCGGTAGTGACATTTATGTACGCAATGGCGTATGTTGTTTAATGTTAATAATTTGAGAAGCCGAAAGGCTTCTCTTTTTTTGAATTTTGAATATAGACAAATACCCAATAAAGTGTTATTCTTAAAATGGCGGAAGTTGGATTATTTTTCCTTAAAGGAGTGGAAATATAAAAAATGACACAAGAAAACGTTTTCAGCCTTCTTACCATGGTAGGCGGTCTTTGTCTGTTTTTGTTTGGTATGAACATAATGGGCAACGCGCTGGAGCGCCGCGCAGGCGGAAAGCTGCAGTTGTTGCTTGGTAGGCTTACCACCGGAAAGTTGGCAGGCCTGCTTACAGGTCTTGGGGTTACTGCCATTATTCAGTCCTCCTCTGCAACGACGGTTATGGTGGTCGGCTTTGTTAACTCGGGCCTTATGACACTTAAGCAGGCAATAAACGTAATAATGGGTGCCAATATCGGTACTACCGTTACTGCGTGGATACTTTCTTTGGGCGGTATCAGCGGTGACAACATATTCGTTCAGCTTCTCAAGCCCATGTCCTTTACCCCCGTTCTGGCGCTTGTGGGTATTGTGCTGTATATGTTCTGCAAGAGCGATAAAAAGAAGGACACGGGCACAATCCTTCTCGGCTTTGCGGTTTTAATGTTCGGTATGGATATTATGTCCGATTCAGTTGCTTTTTTGAAGGAGCTTGACGGATTCCGTAACCTTATGCTTATGTTCCAAAACCCCGTTCTGGGCGTGTTGGCAGGCGCACTGCTTACTGCTGTGCTTCAGTCCTCCTCTGCGTCTGTAGGTATTTTGCAGGCATTTGCCCGTGCAGGGCAGGTTTCTTACGGTGCGGCCGTACCCATTATTATGGGTCAGAACATCGGTACCTGCGTTACCGCCCTTCTTTCCTCCTTCGGTACAAACCGCAACGCAAAGCGTGCGGCACTTGTCCATCTGTCCTTTAACGTAATCGGTACCGCGGTGTGGCTGAGTGTTTATTCGGCGGTGTATTATTTATTTGACCTCGCAATCCTCGCGGAAAATGCATCTATGATGGGCATTTCCGTGCTTCACTCGGCGTTTAATATCGCCTGCACAATACTTCTCCTGCCTATGTCGGGTCTGCTTGAAAAAATTGCGTACAAGCTTGTGCCCGAAGTTAAAACTCCCGAAAAATACGAGGAACTGGACGAGCGTTTGCTGGCCACACCGGCTGTTGCTGTTTCTCGTTGCCGCGCTATTGCCGACACTATGTGTGCCGACGCGGTGACAGCACTGAAATACGGTATGGAATGCCTTAAGGAATATGATAAAGAAAAAGTTGATTTTATCAACGAAATTGAAGAAAAGACCGACCATTATGAGGATATTATAAGCACTTATTTGCTTAAACTGTCCACATCCCAAGTTACGGATAACGATAGTGCCGAATCGGGCAAATTACTCAAATGCGTGGGAGATCTTGAGCGTATTGCCGACCACGCGGTTAATCTTGTTGATTCTGCAAAAGAAATGCGGGAAAAAGGGCTTTCCTTCTCTGCAGGGGCAAAAGCGGAATTGGATAATTTGGTTGCGGCAGTATGCGAGATTTTGGATATGACTCAAGTTGCCTTTACCGAAACGGACCTTGTCTCCGCCGCCAACGTGGAGCCGTTGGAGCAGATTATCGACAGATTAAAAGAAAATATGCGTACCGGACATATTCTCCGCCTGCAAAAGGGAGATTGCAGTATGGAAACGGGATTTGTCTGGTCGGATATTCTCACTAATCTGGAGCGCACCTCCGACCATTGCTCCAATATCGCAGGCTGCGTCATCGACGGAGAAAAGCATAATATGAATCTCCACGAATCTCTCCGCGAAATAAAAACCTACAGCGAAACCTTTAAGAATAAATATCAAGAATACGAAAAGAAGTATTTGAATCAATAAAAATACAAAACGGGAGGGGAACGCACAAATGGGAACCCCTCCCCTACAATGTTTCCAAAAGTTAAACAAAAGTAATTTGAGCGAAGGTAAGAACGTGTTGAGGGGGATGCAGAAGAAATCTTTTACGAGCGGGAGCTGTACAAAGGTACAGCGAGCGAAGTAAAAGTTTCTAAAAAACGCGAAATTAAAAAGAAAGGAATCCGCATTTAGCGGATTCCTACATTTTTATTGGAAACGGACCGTCGAGGACGCCGGTCCCTACGGTTTTCGATACGTTTTATTGTATCTTTCGCGTTTTTGTTCTGCGCCGTCTCAACACGTTCTTACTTCTGTGCAGCGGAGATTATTGCATAGAAATCAGGTGCTTTGAGAGATGCACCGCCGATAAGTCCGCCGTCAACGTTAACCTTGCCGAGAAGCTCGTCAGCGTTCTTTGCGTTCATAGAGCCGCCGTACTGGATAGTGGTAGGCTCAGCAACCTCGGAGGAATAGAGAGAAGCAACAACGTTTCTGATAACGCCGCAAACCTCGTCTGCCTGGTCGCTGGTAGCGGTCTTGCCGGTACCGATAGCCCAAACAGGCTCGTATGCGATGATAACGTTTGCCATCTGCTCTGTGGTTACGCCGAGAAGTGCAACCTTGGTCTGGAGAGAAACGGTTTCATCGGTAATGCCCTGCTCGCGCTGCTCAAGAGTTTCGCCAACGCAGAGGATAACCTTAAGACCTGCTTCAAGAGCAGCCTTGGTGCGGAGGTTTACGGTAACGTCGGTCTCGCCAAAGTACTGTCTTCTCTCGGAGTGGCCGATAATTACGTATTCAACACCGATAGAGGTAAGCATGGAAGCGGAGATCTCACCGGTATATGCGCCGGAAGCTGCGAAATGTACGTTTTCTGCGCCAACCTTGATGGGAGAGCCCTTTGCTGCTTCCATAACGGGAACGAGGTCAACGTAAGGAACGCAGGTTACGATATCGCAACCGGAAACGTCCTTGCCTTCGATCTCTGCTTTAATAGCGTTTATAAGTTCAACTGCTTCTGCCGGAGTCTTGTTCATTTTCCAGTTGCCGGCGATGACAGCGCGTCTAGTGGATTTGTTCATGATAGTAATTCTCCTAAATTATTTTACTTCGTAAATAATGAGAAATTCGGAATGAGGAATGAGGAATTTCGGAAGATTTTTGCCCTTTGAGGCAAAAATCAACCATTATTTCTCATTTATCGTTCCTCATTTATCGTTTATTTGTTGTTAAGGCATGCTATACCGGGAAGCTCAAGTCCTTCAAGGAATTCGAGGGATGCGCCGCCGCCGGTGGAAATGTGGGTTATCTTGTCGCCAAAGCCAAGAGTCTGGCAAGCTGCTGCAGAGTCACCGCCGCCAACGATAGTGATAGCGTCAGAATCAGCAAGTGCCTGTGCTACTGCCTTGGTACCAACTGCGAGAATGGGGTTTTCAAACACGCCCATAGGTCCGTTCCAGATAACGGTCTTTGCGCTGAGAACAGCGGAAGCGAAGAGCTCTCTGGTTGCGGGACCGATGTCAAGACCCTGCATATCCTCGGGGATAGCGTCGGAAGAAACGGTTACGGTCTCGATCTCTGCGTCGATAGGATCGGGGAAGGATTTAGCACAAACAGTGTCAACAGGGAGAAGGAGCTTTACGCCCTTTTCTTCAGCCTTTTTCATCATTTCAGTGCAGTAATCAAGCTTGCTCTCGTCAAGAAGAGATTTGCCGATACCCTTGCCCTGAGCCTTAAGGAAGGTATAAGCCATACCGCCGCCGATGATGAGAGTATCAACCTTCTCAAGGAGGTTGTTGATAACGTTGAGCTTATCGGAAACCTTTGCGCCGCCGAGAATAGCAACGAGAGGTCTGTCGGGGTCAGCAAGCGCCTTACCCATAATGGTGATTTCCTTATTGATAAGGTAACCGCAAACTGCAGGGAGATAATCAGCAACACCTGCGGTGGAAGCGTGAGCTCTGTGTGCGGTACCAAATGCGTCGTTTACATAAATATCTGCCAAAGAAGCGAGCTTTTTGGCAAATTCTGCATTGTTCTTTTCCTCTTCTGCGTGGAAACGAACATTTTCGAGAAGCATACATTCGCCGGACTTAAGAGCGGCAGCCTTTGCAACTGCGTCTTCGCCTACAACGTCCTTTGCGAGAGCAACATCGATACCGAGGCACTCGGAAAGACGAGCGGCAACGGGAGCGAGAGTGTACTTCATATTGAACTCGCCCTTGGGTCTGCCAAGATGGGAGCACAGGATAACAGCCGCGCCGTTAGCAAGGAGATACTTGATAGTGGGAAGTGCGCCCTGGATACGGTTATCGTCAGTGATAACGCCGTCCTTAAGGGGTACGTTGAAATCGCAACGAACCAGAACCTTTTTGCCCTGAACGCTGATGTCCTCTACGGATTTCTTATTTACGTTGGTCATATTTTTCACCTCATAAATTTATTTCTTTTCAATTAATAATTTTACCATATAATACCGATAAATGCAAGTATTATTTGAATTTTTCGGCGGTAATGTCCATCTGTGTGTCCTGCCAGCGAATATATGTCTCCAGCGTGATGGTGTCGGTTACCGAAGTGGCAATAAGCTTTCTTCCGACACTGTTAATATCATAAATAGACGAGTACAGCTCGGTGAGGGTATAGTGGACAGTGTCGAACACAGTAGACATCATATAGGTGTTTACGTTATCGGTGGAGGAATAGGTTATATAATACTGGAGCAAAGTGTCCTCTATCTCGTGGGACGCAAGTATCCAAGCGGAGAGGATAAGTCCTGCGCGGTGGCTGTCCTCCTTTGCCGCAGGGACGGATATGCACATCGCCTCGGTAATGGTGGAGGAATAGGTCTGCTGTGTGGTGGTGTTCATGGGCAGAGGGAGAATCTCCCAATCAAACTCTGTAATAAGGTTTTCGCCCATAAAATTGGTGAAATATGTCACACAGAACACGCTTTTTCCGTTTCTGAATAAGGTTTCGGGTTCAATTTGCGCTGTGGCGGTAAAACGTGTGCCGCTGTTAATAAGGTTTTTCACTGCGGCAGTGGCTTGCTTGCCCGCTTCGTAATCAAACTCGGCACGGAGGGGTTTGCCCATGGTTTTTCCGAAATAATCTATTCCGCTTCCGTTCCACAGTACGTTTATAAGGCTATCGGTATCCAATCCCACAGACGCGAAGCCGAAAATGTCTTTTTCGATATCCGCAGAGGGTTTTCCCGCAACAGTTGATGCGGCGGCGATATATTCCAGCATTTTGTCTGTGTTCCAAGTGCCGTCGGCAACCGCGTAAGCAGGAGAACGCAAGCCCGCCTCCGTAATAAGGTCGCGGTTAGCGTAAACCACCAGCGTGTTTTGTTGTGCAAAGAGGAAGGGCGCTGTCATCATATAAAGGGAGTTGTTTATGGTCTGCTCCTCTGCCGCGCCGCCCAAGGTTTTTGCGGCGGTGGAAAAATAGGGAAGCGACCAAAGATTTGCGTAATATCCGTTAACCGAATTCATAGACGACTGGGTTGACGGCATTATAACAAGGTCGGGACAGTTTTCGCCTGTCTTTACCGCTTCGGTTATTTCGGCAGACGTCTTTTGCTCGATAACGATTTCGGTGTTAAACTTGTTTTCGATAGAATCTATACGCTCCTGCATTATTTTCTTGAGGGAACTGTCGTAAGCGTTGTCGGGAGTGGTTAAAGCCAGGTCTGTTGTCCAGATAACCGTTTTATCTCCGTCAAAATCTCCGTCCGGCAGGATGGAAAGAGGGTCTTTGGGCAAAACCTGCTCCTCGGACACTTCCTCGGACACCTCTTGGGATATTTCTGCGCTTATATCGCCTTCCGTCCCGCAGGACACAAGGAGAAGGGCACATAATAATATTGTAATAAATTTCTTCATATGTTTCTCCGATATATATTGTGAGTGTTTCACGTGAAACTGTCGCCCTGCATACCTAACAACATTTTCCGGGGAAGTTTTACGTGCGGTCGCGGCCGTCCGCCCCTACATAGAGTGGTCTGTGGTGCTTCTTGTGGGGAATAAGTTTCACGTGAAACATTATACCTATATTTTATTAAACAGTCAATATATAAATGGTAAACAAAAATGAGCAGTCGACCGTTTTCACGGAACTGCTCATTGCTTTTGTGTAATTTACTTGGATTCAGTGTCGTTTGCGGAAGCTTCAACGGTAGTGGAATTTTCGATAAGCTCGGAAATCTCGTCAGAAGTTTCGGTCTTGGAAGTCTCGGAAACCTCGGAAACCTCGGAAACATCCTTGGAAGTGTTGTTGGGCTTTGCGGAAGACTCGTCATCAGGCTCATACTGTGCGATGAACAAAGAGAGAACGAGGAGAGCGAAAACAACGCAAGCGATAATTGTTATTTTATTGAGAGTTGCTTCCTTGGAAGTGGACTTGTTGCGCTCGTAATAAGAACCGCTGTTGCCGCCGGTGATAACGCCGGACATGCCTTTTTTGCTGTTCTGGAGAGCGACAAGCACGATAACTGCGATTGCAGCTAAAACTGTAAGTATACCAAGAGTCCATATAAGAGCATTTTCCATTTATCTTTTCCTCCGAAAAACCGTGAAAACACGGCTTGTTATTTCTTTTTTTAATATTCTGTGTCCCACGCTGTCCGCGCGGGCGGGCACCTTGATACTATAACACAAGTGTAAATATTATGCAAGGGGTAAATAAAAAATTAATAAAATGTTCACAAATTGTTAACAAATTAGCTTTTGTCGTCAGAATTCTTTCTGCTCTTTAATTCCTTAAGACGCTGTTCTTTTTTGGTGTCCGCCGCGTCCTTGCGCACTTTTTTAACAACACGGACGGTAAACGCCGCCAGACAGTACAGCACGTACAGACCTGCAAGCACCAATACCACGGTAAGCACGGTTTTTGCGGTTTCGCTGAACAGAATACTCTCCGCCGTGTCAAAGAATTTTATAACAGTGTCGGTATCGATACTATCTGCTGCGGAAAGAGGGGTTACGCCGATAATGTTTCCGTTAAGTATGTATTCAGCCATTCCTAAAATTTCTCCTTTCGTTACGGGGGCTTTAACGGCGTAATGCTCCTTGCCGTCCTCTCCCGTTACGGTGTAGACACGGTCAGTGTCATAGGTTATGTTTATTACCAGACCCTCAAGAGTTTCGCTTGCGGCGGTAATGGTTTCTATCTGTTTTTCTGCGCGGACAACGATGTGGTCCCTATCCTTGCCCTGCTCAAGTAAAATCTCGTCAACTGCGTCGCCCTTGCGGCAGACGGTGGTGTGTGTAAAATTGGTTTTTGCCCAGTTTACCAAGGCTTTTACATCTGTATACGGGTTTTTGCCCTCGTCGAAATACCGCACGCCTTCTTCGTCGTAAAGGTACATACAGCCGTCGAGCACCACCACGATATAGGTGAGGGGACCGTTCTCCACGCTGGTGGCAACACAATATCCACCGGTGGAATGGGCTTGCCCTGCGAAAAATCCTCTGGCGCCGGAAAGGGAGTTGCCCGGCATAATACGCTCGGAAAGCAGGTAGTTTCTGGTATGTATGGTGCTTCCCTGCAGAATATAATATCCGGCTGAGGAGGCGGCAAACAGTTCGTAGCGGTTGTAAAACTCTGCGCAGAGAAGGGCAACGTCACGGGCGCAGGTGCGGTTACCCACTTCGCCCCTGCCCAAAGGGTCCTTGTATCTCGTCTCGGTACAGCCGATACTCTCGGCATATTCGTTCATTTTATCGGCGAATTCCGAGTATTCGATTCCCGTCCTCTCGCAATAAGCGTAGATAAGCGGGTTGACCGCGTCGTTCGCCCAGCTTACGCAGGCGACCTTCAGTAACTCCTCTACCTTGTATGTTCCCCCTGCCTTTAGACCGATCATAGGTGTGGCGGGGTTAACTGCAGAGCCGATATTATGCAGATGTGCGCTCTTAACCGTTACCACCGTGTCGAGGGCGGTGGCAAATTCGTCATAAATAAGTATAAGCGCTGTCATTTTGGTGCTGGTGGCTGATTCTGTGCGGGCATCCCCCTCTTTGTCATAAACAAAGGTGCCTGTCTGGGGGTTATATATAACAGCCTTTGACCCGCCGTATATGGTTACTTCGCCTCCGTCCTCCGCCTGCACGCCCAAAGCCGACGTAAGCAAACAGAGAACGAGAATAATACAAACAGTTATCTTTTTCAAATTATACTTTTCCTTATAGTTATATATAACCATTATACAAAACATAGGAGGAAATGTCAATATAAAGAATGGGCGGGATTTTTTGTGTAAAAAATTGACAAATACGGTTTCGAGTGATATAATAGAAACAGAACAAATGTTCGTGTTTAGCGCGCAGTAAAGTGTTTGAAGTAAAGAAAGGAGAGTTAATGCGGTTAATTAATATTTATGCTGCAAAGGATGCTTTAACGACCGACACTCATTTTGCGGGGTACTGCGGTGAGGAGCGGGGCGCACAGCTTGTGATTCGGTTGGGGGATGGGATGAACGAAGGCTTTGATTATTACCTGCGCTTCTGCACGCCGGAGCAAGCGCAGAGAGGAGGAATGTCGGTTACGGAAAAGCTTGATTCCACGGGAGGAATTATACTTTTTACTCTACCTGCGTGTCTTATGCGCGCAGGCGTTCTGCGGCTGCAGCTTGTGGCGGCAAAGGACGGACACCCTGTGCACATGCCTATCTTACGGGGCGGACTTGAGGTGAACTGTCCTTTTGAGCATTGCTTTGAGGAAAAAGATGAAGGCGGCTTGTACGTGTTCAGGGATATGGCGGATTACGCACGCAACCGCAGACGGATGGAAGGGTATCCTTTCGGAGAAACAGACGCACGAAACGGGGGAGTTTAATGGATAATATCACTTTTTGCAAGAAACTGCGCGAGGTCGCGGAGGATTACAACACCGTATATATGAAAGGGGTTTTCGGCGCGCCGGTAAACGAGCACACGGTGAGCAGTAAATCGGCGCAGTACAAAAACTGGTATACAGAGGCAAAACAAGAGGCGTTCAGAGCGCTTTTCGGTAAAAACTACTTCGGTTTTGATTGCGTTTGCCTTATAAAAGGAATTCTTTGGGGCTGGAACGGTGACAAAGACCACATTTACGGCGGTGCGCGGTATGGGAAAAACGGTGTGCCCGACGTTTCGGTTGACGGAATGAAAAATATATGCGAAGGGGTCACAAAGGATTTTTCTCATATTGAAAAGGGCGAGCTTCTTTTTATGCCCGGCCACGTGGGCGTATATCTGGGTGACGGTATGGCGTGCGAATGTACCCCGAAATGGGAAAACAAGGTGCAGATCACTGGGGTTAAAAACCTTGGGTCAACCATTACAAACTCCCGCAAATGGGATTACCACGGAAAGCTGACAGCGTTTATAGAATATAAGCCCGACGCACTGCCCGCTCCCGACAAAAAACTGCCGAAACGAGTTGCTATCGGCAAAATAGACGAGTACAAGGACACGGGAAATAATATCGATACCACCGGAAAATGGGACGGCCATAACTCCCGTTATATGAAAATGCTGGAAAAAACCATATACAGACGAAAGTAAAAGCACAAAAGTGCTTAAAAAAATAATACGAACATTTGTTCGTAAACACGAAAGGCGGTATTTTTATAAGAAAATGGTAAATGTTTCATACGCAAAGAGGTTGCTTGAGAATTACACGGGAAACAAAGCGGCGGAGGAAAACTTCCCCTTTGAAATGACGATGATAAACAGCCGTCTGTATTCCTCCTGCTCGGAGAAAACGATGGTAGAAATGATAGAGGCAAAAGACCGTCTGGTAGCTCGGACGGACAGAGCCAAAAAAGAAATAACCAAGACAGAATCGGCGCTTTTTTCGCTTTCGCCTTACCAGAGGGAGTTGCTCAACGCCTTTTACATATCAGGCGCGCACTCGGGCGCGGAAAATATCGCAGGGAGGTATAACGTGGAGAGGAGCACGGTATACAGAGACAAAAACAAAGCCCTTGTTGCTTTTGCTAATTCCGTTGGAACTGTCTAAATAAACGCAGAACAAAAACGCGAAAAAGAGATAATAAAAGTATCGAAAACCGTAGGTGCGGCGTCCCGTAGACACAAACAAAGAAAAAATCCGTAGAAAATATCTACGGATTTT
>JAZSIT010000099.1:0-4597 GCA_045533895.1 Eubacteriales bacterium | reverse complement strand
CCGTGTTATCACGGTTATGAACAAGTGCGATAAAGGAAGAATATCGGTTGCGCCCTTTGAAAACGCAGTATATATGTCTGCGGCTACGGGAGACGGCGAAAACGAATTAAAGGAAAAAATACGCATATTTTCCGGTTCATCTCAAGCGGACAGTGAAGACATAATCGTTTCCGCAAGGCAGTATGCCGCAATAAGACGGGCGATGGAAAATATTGACGATGCCATAACCGCGCTGGACGGATTTACTCAGGATATTTCAGGCGAGTGTATTGAGCGCGCCATATCCGCTTTGGGTGAGATCGACGGCAGAACGGCGACACAAGAAATTGTAAACGAGATTTTTTCGCATTTTTGCGTAGGTAAATAAATTATGAGTTATACAGCAGAAAACTATGATATTGCGGTTGTGGGCGCAGGACATGCAGGTATTGAAGCGGCGCTTGCCGGTGCCCGAATGGGATTAAAGACCGCGCTGTTTACCCTTACCCTTGACCTTGTGGGCAATATGCCCTGCAACCCTTCCATTGGAGGAACGGGAAAAGGGCACCTGGTATATGAAGTGGATGCTTTAGGCGGTGAGATGGGAAAAGCCGCCGACTTTGCTATGCTTCAAAGCCGAATGTTAAATGCCAGCAAGGGCCCTGCGGTACACTCGCTCCGCTTGCAGGCAGACAGAGTGGCATACAGAAATTATATGACCGAAGTGGTGGAAAGCACCCAAAACCTCACGCTCATTCAGGCGGAGGTAACGGGAATAACCGCAGAGGACGGCAAGGTTACAGGAGTTGATACTGCCTTTGGCGGACATTTTCCTGCCAAGGCTGTTATCATCGCAACAGGCACTTCACTCAAAGGCAAGATAATCGCAGGTGAGCACGCATATTCTTCCGGACCCGACAACACTATTTCCGCAGACAGACTTTCGCAGTCTTTACGCGAAAACGGTATAATCCTCACCCGTTTCAAAACCGGAACTCCCCCCAGAGTACACGCTGACAGCCTTGATTACGACAAGATGGAAAGGCAGGAGGGTGATGAGTTTGCTACCCGCTTTTCAGACGAAAACGCAGGCAAAAACAAACGGGAATGCTATATCACCTATACCAACACCGAAACCCATCGTATTATAAGAGAAAACCTGCACCGTTCCCCCCTTTTCTCGGGTGTTATCAAGGGAACGGGGCCCAGATACTGCCCCTCTATTGAGGACAAGGTGGTGCGCTTTGCGGACAAGGAACGCCACCAGATATTCGTTGAGCCTATGGGCGAGCACACAAAGGAAATGTATCTTCAGGGACTTTCCTCCTCTTTGCCCGAGGAAGTTCAAAAGCAGATAGTCCACTCTATAAAGGGATTGGAAAACGCTGTGTTTATGCGCACCGCATACGCCATTGAATATGATTGTGCCGACCCTACTCAAATGTACGCGACCTTGGAGTTCAAGTCCTTGCAGGGTCTGTACGGCGCAGGACAGTTTAACGGAAGCTCGGGATATGAGGAGGCGGCGGCACAAGGTATTATCGCGGGAATTAACGCTTCCTTGAAAATTCAAGGCAGAGAGCAGATAATACTTAAGCGAAGTGAAAGCTATATCGGCACTCTTATTGACGATCTCGTAACCAAGGGTACCAATGAGCCTTACCGTATGATGACATCCCGTAGTGAATACCGTCTGCTTTTGAGGCAGGACAATGCTAAACGGCGTCTTATTGATTACGGCAGATACGCAGGACTTGTTTCCGACGAAAAGTACGATGAATACGTACAGCTTTACAAGCAAGTGGAAGAGGAGATAAACCATCTCCGCACCAATTCCGTACCCAAAACAGAGGCGCTTACAAATCTGCTTTTATCCCGTGGATACGTAGAGCCCGAGGGCGGTATGAGAAAGGCAGAGCTTATCAAACGCCCTGCAATAACCCACGAGGATATATGCGCGCTGGACGGCAGAAGTGTAAAACGTGAGGTTGCCAGACGTGCGGAGACCGAGATAAAATACGAAGGCTATATCAAAAAAGAGCTGGACGAGGTAAAACGTGTCAGCAAGCTGGAGGACAAAGCGCTTCCTGCCGATGCGGATTATTCGCTTATAAAGGGAATCCGTCTTGAGGCGGCGCAAAAGCTTAATGCGTTCCGCCCTGCATCAGTTGGACAGGCGTCCCGAATATCCGGCATATCACCTGCGGATATTTCCGTGCTGTTGGTATGGCTTACACAAAGGAAAAACGATGAAAAACATAGTTGATATTACAAAAAAATACGCTCCCTTCTCTTTAACCGAGGAGCAGGAAGCGGGCTTTGCGAAAATAGCTGAATGCTTAAAGCGTATTGAGGGAAATCTTAACGTAACCGACCTTAAGACCGACGAGGAGATAGCTTTACTTCATTTTGTGGATTCACTTTCTCCTCTGTCCACCGGGCTGTTTAAGGACAAAAGTGTTATTGACGTTGGCTGCGGCGGCGGATTTCCCACCTTTCCGCTGGCCCTTTGCGCACCCGATTGCCATTTTACAGCACTTGACAGCACGGCAAAAAAGCTGAAGTTTGTAGAGGAAACAGCCGCAGAGGCAGGTCTTTCCAATATTACCACGCTTTGCGCCCGTGCAGAGGAAGCAGGCAAGGGCGAGCACAGAGAAAAATATGATATTGCCGTTTCCAGAGGGGTTGCCCGTCTTAACGTGCTGTGCGAATGGTGCATGCCCCTTGTTAAAAAGGGCGGATACTTTATTGCTATGAAGGGTAACCGAGGCAGAGAGGAACTGGAAGAGGCGCGCCGTGCCATACACATTCTCGGCGGCGGAAGTGCGGAGATATTTGATGCACCTATTCCCGTTTTTGACAGAAGCCACACGGTTATAGTTATTAAAAAGACTGCATCCACGCCTGCCGAATATCCCAGAGCAAACGGCAGAATTATGAAAAAACCTTTATAAAGGCGGTATATAAAAATGACAGAAAAACGCAACGCTTTAGGTCAGACCGAGGCGGAATTCCTCGCCGCATACGACGCAAGCAAGTTTGAGCGTCCTTCGGTTACGGTGGATATGGTAATATTCTGCGAAAACAAGGTACTGCTTATTAAACGGGCTAACCATCCCTTTATAGACACTTGGGCGCTTCCCGGCGGATTTGTGGAGCCGGACGAAACCTGTGAGCAGGCGGCGTCCCGCGAGCTTATGGAGGAAACAGGAGTGGAAGCATATCCCGAACAGTTAAAAACTTATTCCGACCCTTACCGCGACCCGCGCACACGTATCATCACCGTTGCTTTTACCCAAGTCCTTGATAAAATGCCCCTTCAAAAGGCAGGCGACGATGCGGCAGAAGCAGAATGGTTTGATATTTCCAAAACCTCGGAGGGATTTGTTCTTACCCACGGCGATATTATCCTCACCCTTACTGCTGACGGAAAGAGTAAAGATATTGCATCCGACCACGGCGTAATACTTACCGATGCGTATAAAAAATGTTTTGAGTAAGATATTAAAGGAGACTTTAATGGAAAACTGGATAAATGTTATCGATGAAAGCGATATCGAGAAATTGCAAAACGAATACCATGGTTTTCACGATACTTGCATTTCCTCATATTACTTTGAGTGCGGAAACTGTACCACTGACGATGGCACGATGATGTTTTCTGAACCAAAGCAATATGAACTGCATATTTTCTTTCAAGGGCAGTGGAAACCCAGAAAAATCGAGCTGTGCTTTACCGGCGTAAGACGTTTTCATTTTGTCGGATTGCAAGACAACTATTTACCCGACATATTTGATTCTTATATAGCTTTTCACGAGGATATTCTTCCACACGGTCATATGGCTTCAAAACGAGTTATTGTTTGGGCTGACTGGGCAGATTTCCGCATTGATAATATCTCCAATGAATTAGAAGAGCCTGCTACAACATACGTTATCGCAGATTCGTTAAAATGGAGAATAATGGAAGAATAAACACGTTTCTTCATACTTAGCAGAAAAAACAATATCAGAATGTAGGGCGGGAGAAAAACTCCTGCCCTTTGTTTTTTCGGCGGGGGCAAGCCCCCGCCCTACAACAAAAATCCGGCAGACACGAAATGCGTAACAAAGCAAGCAATTAAATCTGTCCCATTTGCACGAATCATCCCGAAAACAAAAAACGGCACCGTGTGCCGTTTTTGTTTACTCGATATTAAGCAGCTCATACAGCGTGGGCTTGAAGCCGAATTCGTTTATGAGTGAATGTATTTCGTCCAGCGCTTTTTTTCTTGTTTTCTCGGGGGTGGATGCCCGTTTTACTGCGCGGATAAGAATATTTTTGGGGGTATGGTCAAGGTCGATAAACTCCATTATCTGGGTCTTATAACCGCAGTACTCCAAAAGATTACCGCGTACAGCATCGGTAGCCAGAGCGGAAAAACGCTCCTGTAAAATACCATATCGTGAGATGATATCAAGGTTTTTGGGCTGTATCTGCTTATTCAGCTCGTGCTGGCAGCAAGGTACGGAGAATATCATTTTTGCGTTCCAATTTATTGCGTTATACAAAGCGTAATCGGTTGCGGTATCGCAGGCATGGAGGGTGACCACCATATCCACGTCAAATGGAGTTTTA
>JAZSIT010000121.1:0-4979 GCA_045533895.1 Eubacteriales bacterium | reverse complement strand
CATCCTTGGTAAGGATGAGGTCACGGGTTCGACTCCCGTCATCAGCTCCAAAAACTCATTTCATAATGGAATGAGTTTTTTATTTTTGTAAAATTTTGTTTAATATCCTCGAACCGTATTGACAAACCCAACATTTTGTCGGATAATTAATACACTGCTTTTCATTTATCCATTAAATAACGGGGTATGCTAATATGAAACATCTTCCGAAACCTTCACCGATTATTAAAGATGGTAAACTTAACGTACAAGACTATAAACATATTCTTTGGCTGATTTTTTGGCCTATATTCGGTATTGCGTTTTATTATGCGGAGCTGTTTTATCCCGCAGATTTCAAGCCGGTATATTGTATTCTTGATGATTTTATACCTTTTATCGAGTATTTTTATATTCCGTACGTTTATTGGTTTGTGTTTCTTATCGGCACGATAGCATATACCTTTTTCTTTGATAAAGATAATTTTATCCGTCTGATGAAATCAATAATACTCACGAACTCCGCTGCGGTTATTATTTATCTCCTTTTTCCTACCTGTCAGGAGCTTCGCCCTATAGAGTTTCCCAGAGATAACATTTTCACCCACCTTGTAGCCGCCTTTTACACTTTTGATACAAATACCAACGTTTGCCCCTCCTTGCACGTTTTAAGCACTCTTGCCGTTTTAGGTGCCCGTTTACATACTCCGCGCTTCAAATCTGTAGGTTGGCGCGCATTTAATATTATTGCTGCGATACTTATATGTTTTTCCACCGTGTTTATGAAACAGCATTCTATTATTGATCTGTTTGCCGCACTGCCGTGGAGCATTCTTGCTTACGTGCTATTTTTCACAAAGAAAAGAAAAAAAGAAAATATTAATATTAGTAAAAACAGCGGCTTACTGTAAGCCGCTGTTCGTGTTTCTATACTGATTCTGTAACTACTTTTGTTTCAAGTCCGCCGCAGGAGTTGGCAAGTATTATTGAATCTATACTTATTCGTGAAGCGGATTTAGGTGCAAGTATAGTTTCGTATACCAAAGTGCGTTCTTCCAAAACTTCGGGATAAGGTATGCCGTCCTCAACACAGGGCCAATATCTGCCGTGGGAAAGTACCAAGGCTTCTTTGTTAATTCCCGCAAATGCCTCATCAGGGGAGTTGAAAGAATAAGGCTGTACGTTCATATACGCTCTTTTAATGTTGCCTGCGGTATCTCTTACAATGGTTGCAAGTACGCCGCTTATAGAGCCTTTTTTATAAACTCTGAACCGTTTTTTTCCGTCACTTGTGTTGACAAAGGTAAGATTATCGGTATACTGTATCATCCAATTTCCGGTATTTGCAGGGTGTCCCGCGCCGTCTGCGCGGTCGTTATCTATAATAATGGGATTGCCGTCAAGATCAACACCTTCAAACACCATCATATCCGTACCGATATATCTGTCGTTTCCATTGGGATTAATAGCGCAATGCCAGCTTTCTCCCGTGTATGTATATTTTTCACGCTCATAAAGCTGATACGGCTTATTCTTTTGGGCGCAATTTTTGTCCGACCAGAAGTCGTATGTAACAGGCAGAGGACCATCAGGTGTTTGATTGCCCGAAACAAATACAGCCTCAGTTTCTATAAGACCAGCAGTGTGGTCCGTTCCTTTGTACTGTGCCGAATAATCTCTTCCGTCGCGGGAAATAACATATCCTTGCTGTTTTTTGCCGTAAGGAACGTTTCCGGCGTCGGTATAGCATAAGAACGAGCCGACCATCTCACCGTCAATATTGAACTTTACAACGCCGTTGCCGCATTTTCCTACTTTAAGGAACTTATCTCCCGTGTCGCCTGCCGTAAAATTGTTATAAGAATCCTTCGAAGTGCCGCCTAAAACATAAATATACTTTCCGTGAGGTACAGTTACGGTCTGCGGAACGTAAAGGGCAGGGGTATAGTCAACAAAGTCGCAGCCGAAATATGCCGGGTCCACTTCGCCGTTTTCCATAAAATAATCGCGAGGTAAATCAAATTTCAGCGAATAATAATCGCTCCATTCCTTTTGTCCCAGCCATTCGCCCTCCCATTGAACACCAATATTTGTCACGGTAACAGTGGCGTCCTTGCCGGAATCGTTGTAAAGCCGATAACCTAAACGGAGGTCTGCTCCCGTGTGGTTACTGTTTTCAAAGGTGAATACCACATCGCCGGAAAGATATTTATCTTCCATAAGCACGGTGTCAATATCCTGTACTGCCAGCATTTCGGGATTGTTGCAGTAAACGTATGTACCGCCAAGGCGCTTTTTGCATTCAATTTTTACGGGCGCATTGCCTTCCTCATCTACAACAACCGTATCTGTAGAAAAAGTATTGTCAAAGGGTTGGTTGTTAAGTGAATAGTTTTCCTTTTCAAAAACTATTCTCGCTTTTCCGTTTTCCCTTGTGTATGTCATAATTTATTCCTCCGGCTGTCCGTCATAATACCATCTGCCGCCAACTTTTACGGTTGCACAGCTTCTGGTGAATTTCTTTTCCCCGTCAACGTATACGTTAAGCTTAACATATCCGGTATCTCCGTTTTCGTATTCGTCAACTACAGTAAAGGTAATTTTCTTTCCTTCATAGCCGGTAGGGACACCGTCATAGCTTTTTTTCAGCGCTTTTACCAGTTCGCCGACGGAGGGGATTTCACCGGTGTTATAAAGTATCTGTCTTTGGGTATCGGAAGCAACTGTCGCCATACCACGTGCGTCATACCGCATGGACGCTTCCAGATATTTTGTCGCCGCGGCAACGGATGAACCCGCGCCGTTTTTGCCGACAAACGCCATTATTCCAATACCGACCGCTATTACGGCGGTAATTACACATATAATAATTATGTTTTTCTTGCTTTTCACAGTGCATTCCTCCTAAAAAGATTATAGCAGAGCGGGTGAGTTTTGTCAATGTAAGGAAAATTTTGATTTTTTTGAAAAAAGGTATTGCAAAATTGAAAAAGATGTGTTATTATAAGCAAGCGCGCTGAGGCGCACACTTAAAAGTGGTCCGGTAGTTCAGTTGGTTAGAACGCCAGCCTGTCACGCTGGAGGTCGTGGGTTCGAGCCCCATCCGGATCGCCACTTTATGCGGATTTAGCTCATTTGGTAGAGCGCGACCTTGCCAAGGTCGAGGTGGCGGGTTCGAGCCCCGTAATCCGCTCCACACGCCTCTGTAGCTCAGTTGGTAGAGCAGAGGACTGAAAATCCTCGTGTCGTTGGTTCGATTCCGACCGGAGGCACCACTTTTTGTCTGTTTAAGTTAAAAAAACAGACCACCTGCGGATTTAGCTCATTTGGTAGAGCGCGACCTTGCCAAGGTCGAGGTGGCGGGTTCGAGCCCCGTAATCCGCTCCAACATCCCCGCGAATATATTTTCGCGGGGAAAATATTTACGGCGCCATAGCCAAGCGGTAAGGCAGAGGTCTGCAAAACCTTTATTCCCCGGTCCGATTCCGGGTGGCGCCTCCAAAAAATTCCGAAAGCTGATGCTTTCGGAATTTTTTATCCTTGCTGACGAAGGAGGCTTGGTATGTAATCAATGAGTCCCGCGCATTGTATGTAATTGCGACGAAGTCGCGTATGGCATCACGCGCAAGCGTGTATATTCGTCGGCTTGATAACATACAACACTACGTGCTGATTCCATTCCCCCTTCGGCGGATTTCATACACGTCTTCGGCTTAATTGGGTCGTGAATAGATCGACCTCTTGCGCCATATCAAATAGTGTGTTATAATAAAATATGTAAGGTGGTGGCAATATGTACAGTTTTTTACATAATCTTTTGTCCGACAAAAAGGGTGGCGAGATTTTCACGCTGTTTGGTACATGGCATTTCTTCTATATTTTACTTACACTTCTGTCTGTCATAACTATCCTCTTTGTGCTTAAACGGAAAGAAAAGCAAACCAAGTATAAAGTTTCTTCAGTACTGATCAATATTGCTTTTCTGTTGTATGTTTCCGATTTTTTTCTAATGCCCATTGCGTATGGCGAAATCGATATAGAGAAGCTTCCGTTTCACGCTTGCACCGCTATGTGCGTTATGTGCTTTTTAAGTTACCGCGTCAAATTTCTGGGAAAATACCGTATCTCGTTTGCTATTCTCGGATTTCTCTCTAACTGCATCTATCTAATTTATCCTGCGGGGGTAATGTGGCATGCAGTGCATCCGCTTTCTTATCGAGTGATACAAACCTTAATATTTCATTCCATTATGTCCGTTTATTGTTTGATAACGCTTGTAAGCGAGTATGATAAAATTGATATTAAAAAGTGCTATCGTGATTTGCTTGTAATTGTTTTTATGACATCTTGGGCATTGCTTGGTAATTATACGTATAACGGAGAATCAGAAGGTTATTCTCATTTTTTTAATTGGTTTTTTGTAGTGCGTGATCCGTTTTACATCATTCCCGAATCGTTTGCGCCGTTTATTATGCCGTTTTTGAACGCTGCTGTATTTTTCGCAGTGGAAATTATTGTGCATTTGATACTTTGGGCAGTAAGACGTAAAAACAATCAAGGCATATAACAGGCATCTTTTTTGTTAAGACATTTCAAAATTCCGAAAGCGTTAGCGTCGGGTGCTAAAGGACGGTTATAGAACTTTTACAAAAATTGAATATAGAAAAGCTTTCGATAAGGTAATTGTCGAAGGCTTTTTTTATTACAAGACATTGACAGAATGAACTCCCTGTGCTAGAATATATTTGAAAGGAGGACCACGTGCTTAGAACGAAATATAATTTTATTGAACCAAGAAAACTATTGAACTCTTATATAATGTATGAGTTCATGTGCGTTTTTCTTGGCTTTTTGTTTTATATACGTTCTTTGCACTTCCCGTAACTTTGTATTGTTTATTTACATAATCAATCATAAAATTTACGGAGGATAATTAATGAACAATACTTGTTTTACTATTTGCAAAGCCAATCAAGAACAGAGAGATTATGTTTTAGAAC
>JAZSIT010000080.1:0-23827 GCA_045533895.1 Eubacteriales bacterium | reverse complement strand
GGCTACGTTCCGACTTTCCTTTATAACCGTTCTGCTAAGGAGGATAAAATCATTACAATCTATCCCCGTCTCTTCTTTCAGTTCGCGCTTTATGCAATCTTCCTTAGTTTCACCAAGCAAAGCAGAGCCGCCTGCGGTAGCTTCGTAATATCCTGGATAAGCATCTGCAGGCTTGGTCAAAGCGCGCTTCATACACAGATAGCTGCCGTCGGTGTGGCGGACAAGCACCTCGCACACCACGTGGTAAAGTCCTGAGGGAATATTCTCACCGCGCACAAGTACGGTTTCTGTGAGAACACCGTCCGCAGTATATGCGTTCCACAACTCTTTTTTCACAGCAGAGGAACTCCTTTTGCAGCGCAGGTTTCGATAGTGACCGCGTCCCACACAGAGGACTGTACCTCGCCGATGTGGGCGTTGCCCATAAGAAGCAGGCAAAGACGAGACTGACCGATACCGCCGCCGATGGTAAGAGGCAGTTCGCCTCTGAGCAGCATACTGTGGAAGGGCAATTCCCTTCTGTCATCACAGCCGGATGCGGTAAGCTGTGCGTCCAAGGACACCGGGTCAACGCGGATGCCCATTGAAGATATCTCTATATGAGTATCAAGCACGTCGTTCCAGAAAAGGATATCGCCGTTTAATGACCAATCGTCATAGTCAGGTGCGCGCATGCCGTGGGGTTTACCGTTTTTAAGAGGTCCGCCGATACGGGACACAAACACGGTGCGGTGAATACGAGTGTATTCCTTTTCTCTCTCATCGGGAGTGAGAGAAGGATACATATCCTCCAGCTCCTCGGAGGTGATAAACGCCACCTTGCGAGAAAGAGAAGTTTTTAATACGGGATATTTTTTCTTTATGCTATCACAAGTATCGCAAATAGCGTCAACTATTCTTTGCACGGTATCATAAAGATATTCCGTGGTTCTGTCCTCCACAGCGATAATCTTTTCCCAATCCCATTGATCAACGTAAATAGAATGAAGGTTATCCAACTCTTCATCGCGGCGGATAGCGTTCATATCCGTAAACAGACCCTCGTGGAGAGCAAAGGAATATCTTTTAAGGGCAAGACGCTTCCATTTAGCCAGAGAATGAACCACCTGACCGTTTCCGACCACAGCAGGTATCTCAAAGGAAACAGGGCGCTCCTTACCCGAAAGGTTATCGTTAAGACCGGATTCCGCAGTAACGAACAAGGGTGCGGAAACACGCTTAAGTGAAAGATTATAGGAAAGAGCCTTTTGGAACGTTTCTTTTATAAACGCAATGGCTTGCTGGGTATCATAACTGCCCAGTAAAGGCGCATACCCTTCCGGAATATATATCTTGTTCATAATCTTTCACCTCATATTACAAAAACATAAAACGATTATAACACCTGCAAATACAGATGTCAAGAAAAACAGAGCTGCCTATTGCTCCAACATTATTTTAAGTATGGTAGTGTCGGTTTCCTTCATACCTTCACGGGCGAGTCTGCCTACGTTTACCACAGTATTGTCTGCACCTTTAGTTACAATACCGTCACCGCCGTAAAACTGCTGGTGCTCAAGATACATATCATATCCCAGAAGTCCTGCATCCACAGCAGCAGCAATTTTTGCCGCGCAGGAGGGCTTGGCTCCGTCACAAATAGTGCCGGAAAGAATTGCTATGGCATTCACCACAGTATGTGCCACCGCATGAGCGGAACCGCCATTAAGATATGCTACTCCCGCACCTGCACCGCACCCTGCGCTTATGGCGCCGCAAAATGCGGAAAGCCTGCCGATACCTGCTTTTTGGTGTATAGTAACAAGATCGGAAACCGCCACGGCGCGCAAAAGCTTTTCTCTGCTTGCGCCCGTTTCATAAGCATAAACTGCAACGGGAACAGAAGCGGTAATACCTTGGTTTCCGCTTCCCGAAATAATGTACACCGGCTTTTCGCAACCGCTCATACGGGCATCGCTTCCGGCGGCGGCGTAAGCACAAGCCTTTTTTTCAATGCCTGTACCCTGTCTGCGCAGGATAACCTTGCCGATATTGGCACCCCAATTATTGCGTATGCCCTCCTCGGCAATATCCATATTATATTCTATCTGCTTGCCCACGGAATCTTCCAATTCGCTTACATCAACAGTATCGGCAAAATCAACGATATCATCAATATTAAGGCAGGATTTATCCGTTAAGCTGTCCTCGGAGCATTCGGAAACGGGAAGGTCCGTCTCCGCCACGCCGTTACGTGAAACGTGGACGATATTTGTATGGTTATTTACAATACGGACTCTGGCACTTTTTTCACCCTTGAACACGGTTATATCAATATCAAAAACCAGACCGTCGGTCGCAGGAGTAATATCAATCTCGGCGGTATTGAGATATGCTCGGATATTAGCCTTTTGCTTTGCGGTAACATTGCCCAATGTCTCAAGACATTTTTCCGCTCTGCCTGCAATAATTCCTGCGGCAACGGCGGATTCTATACCGTGAAGACCGTCCGTATGGGGAATAACCACGCTTTTTACGTTTTTTATTATATTCCCGCTTACCTTAACGTATACCTTTTCGGGAATACTGCCCAAGGTATCTCTTGCCAAGGCGGCGGCATAAGCCAACGACACCGGTTCGGTACAACCCATGGCAGGACGCAGTTCCTCACGCAGGATATTAAGATAATTACGGTACTGCAAAGAATCTTTTTCCAAAGCAAAAGTCTCCTTAATCCTTTTGTATAAATGATGCGAACTTGCCAGCCGCCTTTGTGTCGCACTCGGCGGTAACGACAACGCCGTCATCAAGATATTCGGTGCTTATTACCCTTGCAAAACGGTGTACGGAGGATGCCTCCGACTGTTTATCATAGGGGAACACCAGACGGAGTATCTTTTTACCCTCTTTAACAAGCTCTTCTATTCTCTCAAGCAGTGTGTCCACTCCGTCGCCGTTGGCGGCAGAAATGCACACTGCGTCCTTGGGGACAAACTCTGTGTCCACAGCGTTATCGCTTTTATTATAAACCTGAAGTATAGGCTTTCCCTTTGCGCCAAGCTCATCGATAAGCTTAAAGGTAACGTCGTTTTTGCGGCGGCGTTCTTCCTCGCCCTCGGAAAAATCGGTTAAAACAATTATTATATCTGCATAGCTTAATTCCTCCAAGGTTGAACGAAACGCCTTTACCAGATGAGTCGGCAGACGGTCAATAAAGCCGACAGTATCTGTAAGCAGTATCTCGTTACCCGAAGGAAGAGTAAGTCTGCGTGTGGTAGGGTCAAGGGTTGCAAACAGCTTGTCCTCTGCCAGAATACCTGCGTCTGTAAGACGGTTGAGCAGTGTGGATTTGCCTGCGTTGGTGTAGCCCACTATTGCGGCAGTGGGAATACCCGATCTTTCACGGGAGGCGCGTTTTGTGGAGCGCACCTTTTCTACAGCGTCTATTTCCTCTTGCAAAGCGGCAATTCGCCTTTTAAGGTGACGGCGGTCTGTTTCCAATTTAGATTCACCGGGACCTCGTGTACCGATACCGCCGCCCAGACGGGAAAGCTGTTTTCCCTTGCCCACAAGACGGGGGGCAGTATATCTGAGACAGGCAATCTCTACCTGCAGTTTGCCCTCACCCGTAACGGCGTGAAGGGCAAAAATATCAAGTATAAGCATTGTACGGTCGATTACACGTACGCCCAAAATATCCTCAAGAGAAGCAATCTGGGAAGGAGACAGCTCGTTATCAAAGACAACAAGATTAATATCTTCTTCCTGCATACGTATAAACTCTGCTATTTCTTCTGCCTTGCCCGAGCCGATATAGGTGCGCGGGTCGGGATTGACTCTGGACTGGACTACACGGGCTGCGGTAATTCCGCCTGCGGTATCCAGCAATCTTTCCAATTCGTCAAGCGACACTTCAACCTGTTCTTCGGTAAGGTTTAAGGTAAGCGCTACCAACACGGCGCGGGTTACCAGCTTTTTATCAAAAATATTTTCCAAAACCTTTTCCTCCTTTAACAAAAAGAAGTAAAAAAGGACAGCAATACGCTGTCCTTATGCGATGAAAATGTCTTAAATTACTTAAGGTTGTACTTCTTCTTAAACGAATCTACACGTCCGCCGCTATCAACAAGCTTCTGCTTGCCGGTATAGAACGGATGGCATTTTGAGCATATATCAACCTTCAGGTTTCCCTTGGTGGATTTAGTAACATATTCTTCGCCACATGCGCATTTGATTACAGTTTCCTTGTATTCAGGATGAATATTCTGCTTCATGTTTATCCCTCACTTTCTCACCAAAGCAGTATAGCATAAAATTTTCCCGATTGCAATACCTTTTTTACTTTTTTTCTTGTATTTTTTACTTTATTAATGTATAATAAATAAAAACCAAGGGAGGACACGGTTATGAAGTTACGTTATTTAGGAACTGCGGCGGCAGAAGGCTGGCCCGCAGTATTTTGCAGATGCGAGCATTGCGACAGAGCGCGGGCAGCAGGCGGCAAGAATATCCGTACCCGTTCACAGGCGATGGTAAACAGCGATATGCTTATTGATTTCCCGCCGGACGCAAATATGCACATGCTTATGAACAATATTGATTACAGCGCAATTAAGTATTTGCTTATCACCCATCCCCATTCCGACCATTTTGCACCCCTTGACCTTGCCTTCAGAGATGATGCCTATTATGCGCACAATCTTACCGAGGAAAAGATGGTGCTTGCCGGCCCTAAAAAAGTTATTGAAGCGTATGAAAATTACTTCAGCCGTTTTTCCGACGAGCGCAGATGTAAATACATAACTCCTATGGTATTGGAAAACTACGTAACCTATACCTTCGGTGATTACAAGGTGACCCCCGTGCGGGCAAACCACACCCATGACGAAGACAATGCCTGCTGTTATATAATTAATGATGGCAGCAAAACCATGCTTTATCTCCACGATACGGGGCTTCTGTTTGACGACGTTTGGGAATATCTTGAAAACAACAAGATAAAAGCAGATTTCGTTTCTCTTGACTGCACCTACGTTACCTTGCCCTCTTTTGGCGGACACATGGGACTTGACACCTGTAAGGTAACCAGAGATATGATGCTGGAAAAGGGAATAATTAATAAGGACACACCGGTGTGCATTAACCACTTTTCACACAACGGTGTTGCAATTTACGACGAGCTTGTTCCTATCGCCGCAGAGGACGGATTTTTAACCTCATACGACGGAATGGAAGTTGAATTTTAATATTATAGCCGACTCTTTGTGATACGCACCCAAAAGTTAGACACTTTTGGGTGCACTTCATTGTGAGCCGGCTTTTTGTTTTATAAAGCTGATTTAATAAAATTCTCAACGCTTTCGGTTATAGAATGGCTTGTCCACTGGATAACGGTAAGAACGTATACCACACCGATAAGTGCGCCAAAGATGACCGCTACCTTAAAAGAAGGTTTGGGTATGTTTATGCGGAGAACGTACAGCACTGCCACCACTATATAAACCGCTCTGAACGCCCATGCCATTCCCGCAGGATCAAGCCCGAAGGACAGCATAAGCATTAAAATTGCGGTAGAAAAGCAGGAAAAAGGTATGGGCATTCCCACAAAGGATTTTGAAGAGAAATCCTCTTTTTCCATCGCCAGTGTGTTGAAATATGCAAGGCGGGTAGCCGAGCAAACTACAAACAACAAATATATTATTACATCCAAAGGTGAATCATAACCCAGAAACCACGCGATCATACACGGAGTTACGCCGAAGCTGACCATATCACAAAGACTATCGAGCTGTACGCCGTATATTTTCGACCTGTTTGTACGTCCCTGCTGTCGCCTTGCCGCAGTGCCGTCCATCATATCGCAGACGCCTGCCAGCAGAAAGAAGGTGAGCGCCGGACAGAAATAATGATTTGCCGCGCAAAAAACAGCCAACACGGAAGAACACAAACCGCCCAGTGTTATTATATTCGCCAAGTTTATAAAGCCTATAAACATTTTTGCACACCTCTTAATAAGTATTGTTTTGCTTTACCTCGGTGTAGATCCTGCAAAAATTTTCGTGCCGCGAAGCAGGTATATCGCCATTCTTCACCGCTTGAATAACAGCACACCCTTCCTCCACCGTATGAGCGCAATCGCGGTAACGGCAATCTGAGGTATAGGGCAGCATTTCGGGGAAAGCGTCTATCACGGCTTTGTAGTCGGTAACGCCGCAAGCGGCAAAATCCAACATAGTAAACCCCGGAGTATCTGCAAGCCAGATATCCTTTTCAAGACGGAAAAGCTCGGATACACGTGTGGTATTCTTTCCACGCATAAGACGCTGGGAAAGGGTGCCCACTTCTGCTGAAAGGGTGGGGCACAGCGCGTTAAGCAGGCTGGATTTCCCTGCGCCGGAAGGTCCGGCAAACACCGCAGTCTTGCCACGCAACGCCTCACGCAAGGGCTCAATTCCCACACCGTTTACAGCTTGTACGCAAAACACCTTGATAGGTGTTTTTTCGTATATATCGGTTAAAAAATCGGGAGAGGCGACATCCGTTTTATTTATAACCAACATCACCTCTGCTCCGGACAGCAAAGCAATTGTACAAAGTGAATCCAGATAAAATATATCCGGATCAGGTTCCGCCGCCGCAGTTACGATGACAAAAACATCAATATTTGCAACAGGCGGACGGATAAAAGTGTTTTTGCGCGGCAGAATTTCGGTAATAAAACCGGTGCCGTCTGCGTTGAGAGTAAAATCTACGTTATCGCCGGGGGAAAGACGCATATCCCCCTTGCGAAGACGGCTGCCTGCACGGCAGCTAATTTCTTTTTCACCGTCAAAAACACTGTAAAGACCGTTCTGACCCTTTAACAGTTTTCCGTATGGCACTTGTTTTATTCCTCCGTATCGGACACTTCGCCGTCTTCGGGGCCGATGCAGATGATAAGGTCAACCTTATCGCCCTCGGAAACGGGGAGCCCTGCTTGCACGCTCTGACCGCAAATGGTACCCGGCTCGTATTCGGAAGAATAAATTTCGGTTATTTTGTTGGGAACAAGTCCAATCATTATGAGGAATTCCTCTGCCTCCTCTTGGGAAAGACCAAAAAGATCGGGCATATCGCCGGGATTATACGGCGTGTTATTGGACAAGCCGGAAATAACTATATCTACTTTGGTGAAAGAAGCCAGCCCTTCTGTGCCTGCTTCAATGCTTTGGCTCAATACTTTATAGGTAAAGTCGCCGTCAAACTGATATACTACCTCACCCAATTCAAGATTTGCTCTTTCAAGAGCGGTCTTCGCCTCGTTGAGGCTCATGCCTTCAAGGTCGGGAACGGGCTGTGCATTGGCGAGATCTCTGCCCATGGAAACGTATACGGTAATAGTGCTTCCCGAGCTGACGGGAGTGCCGAATTCAGGCTCGGTGCGGACTACCTGATTGGAAAAGCCGTAATCATCGTGAACAAGCTCTTTTACGACCTTAAAACCCATTTCCTTAAGCTTCATTTCCGCTTCTTTATAGGTATAGCCGCGGAGATAAGGAACGGCAATATCATCGGGAATGACGTTTATCTTTATGGAATCCAGTTCAAAGAATATCTTGCCGTCGGGCAGTTTGCCGATATGATATGCCACGGGGTCCTGCTCGATTATTTCGCCGTCCTCATAGCCTGATTTATGCACCTCTATAATATCCAGCACTTTGAATTTAACACCGGTAGTATCGTATGTGCCGTTAAGCAGTTTATCCTGAAGCTCGTCTGTCCATATCTGTCCCACCAGCTTGGGAACTACAACTTCGTTTCCGGTGGAAGGGCCGGTGGTAAGGTCCAATGCATAAAACACGTAATGTATACCGCATGACGCGCAGACAAGGAGGAAAGAAAGTGCGATTGCCGCGATAACCGGAAGTGATGAACGGCTTTCGCGGACAGAGCGCTTTTTCTTTTTACGCTTTTTAACATACCGCTTTTTGGTTGCGGGAGCACTTCCTGCCGCAGGCTTGCCGCCCACAACATCATCGTAAGGTTCTATTTCGGAAGTTGCGATAGAATCTATGGGAACCACGTTATAGGGAAGTGCTTCGCCTGCAGGATAGTCGTTACCGATAGCAAAAGTAACTGTGGGGTTGCGTAGCACCATATCCAAGGCTTTTATCATGCTGTGAGCAGAGGAGAAACGGTTGGACGGGTCCTTTTCCATTGCCTTGCGGATTATCTGTGCAACGCCGAAGGGGATTTCGGGATTAAGCTCGCAGGGGTTGCCCGGCTCTTCGTTTATTTGCATCATTGCGATTTCAAGCAGATTTTCCGCTGTAAAGGGAAGAACGCCGGTTACCATTTCGTAAAGCATAATACCTACGGAATACAGGTCGGACGCGAAGGTAGTTTCCTTGCTGGACGCCTGCTCGGGACTGATATAATAAACCGTACCTATAGCGCGTTCCTTGCCCGTAACCGATTCATGAGGAGTTTTTGCAATACCGAAATCGGTTACCTTTATTTCTCCGTTCTTTTGAAGAATAATATTCTGGGGTTTAATGTCTCTGTGAATAACATCCTTGCTGTGAGTATGCTCCAAAGCGCGGAGTATCTGCACGGTATAAATGCAAGCTTCTTTCCATGAAAGCACGCCCTTTTTATCCAAATATTCTTTAAGAGTTATACCGTCAAGATATTCCATAACGATATACTTCATATCGGGATAGATAGCCACGTCGTAAATGCTTACAAGATTCTTATGGGAAAGCATTGCAACAGCCTTGGATTCGTTTATAAAACGGGATTCCGCCTGCTTGTCGCCGTTGTATTCGTCGTTGAGTATCTTTATGGCTACGGTACGGTCCATAAGAAGATCCTCGCCCTTGAGCACGAAAGCCATTCCGCCCACGCCAAGAACTTCAAGAATCTTATATCTGCCGTCGAGAACCTTACCCACAAAGCTTTGATATTTATTGTTCATCAGCCTACTCCTTTCCGATGAGCACTGCGGTTATATTGTCCGTACCGCCTTTTTTATTTGCAAGGTCTATAAGCATTTTAACCCGTTTTTCGTCGGTTATGGTACGCCAACGGGACTGTGTATATATTATATCCTCCATATCTCTGCGGGAAACAAAGTTTGAAAGTCCGTCTGTGCAGAGCAGAATATAATCGAATTCAATGTTGAAAAACATATCCGGCTCAACCATATCGTCAACGCCGAGAGCGCGGAGAATTATGTTTTTCTTGGGATGCTGTGCCGCTTCACTTTCGCTGAGTGCGCCGTTATCGACCAGCATTTGAACAAGAGAATGGTCTTTTGTTATTTGTATAGCCATGTGGTTGCTTACGGTATAAAGCCTGCTGTCTCCGATATTTACTGCGGCGTTAAGGGCGGGACAGGAGAAAAATGCCACCAAAGTGGTTCCCATACCGTAGCATTCGTTATCCGTCTGTGCCTTGGCGTATACCGCCTTGTTGGCACATACCACCGAAAGACGGAGTATTTTTACCATTTCCTCTCTGGTAATAGAATACAGATCCTTACCGTTTAAGGACGAGCGGAGTGTTTCCTGATATATCTCGCAGGCAAGACGGCTTGCCACATTGCCTCCTGCGGCACCGCCCATTCCGTCGCACACGACGGCGGAAAGGTAATCCTTGCCGTTGTATATATGGAAATAATCCTGATTATTCTTTCTTTTTTTACCTACGTCGGTATTACCGCAGCAACGCAAGACACATCACTCCTCTCTATGCTCCGCGCGGAGCTGTCCGCAGGAAGCATTTATGTCACCGCCCAGCTTACGGCGGACGGTAGTATTTATTTTATATGAATTAAGTATTTCCGTAAAGCGTGCCACCTGCTCACGGGTGCTTTTTTTGTACCCACGTTCCTTTACCTCGTTAACGGGAATAAGGTTTACGTGGCACAGCATACCTGAAAGCTTTCTGCCCAGTTCGTGGGCGTTTTCGTCCGAATCGTTCACGCCGCTTATCAGGGCGTATTCAAAGGAGATTCGGCGGTTTGTAATATCCATATATCTTCTGCAAGCGTCAAGCAGAGTGTCATAAGGATATTTTCTTGCCACGGGCATTGTGGTACGGCGGATATCGTCGTTAGGCGCGTGAAGAGATACGGAAAGGGTTATCTGCAATTTTTCCTGCGCAAGACGGTCTATTTTATCCACCAATCCGCAGGTGGAAAGGGATATATGTCTGTGGGAGATATTAAGTCCGTCGGGATGGTGGACAAGCTCAAGAAAACGCATAACGTTATCGTAATTATCAAGAGGCTCACCGATACCCATTAATACTATTCCCTTTACCTTCTCACCGGTATCACGCATTGCCGCCATAACCTGCTCCAGCATTTCGGATGGGAGCAGATGCCTGCGGAATCCGTTTATATGAGAAGCGCAAAAGGTACAGCCCATGCGGCAGCCTGCCTGCGTAGAGATACACACGGTGTTTCCGTATTTATAGCGCATAAACACGGTTTCTATCTTTTCACCGTCAGCAAACTCAAACAGATATTTTACCGTTCCGTCTATTTTTGACACGAGCTTGGACACGATTTTTGCGCGGGTGACCGTGCAATCGGCTTTGAGCTTTTCGCGAAGAGAGGCGGAAAGGTCTGTCATATTATCTATTTCCGTTTCGCCTGCAGATATCCAACGGAATATCTGGCTTGCGCGGAAGGGCTTTTCACCCATATTCACAAGATACTGACGTATCTCCTCGGGAAGCATACTTTTAAGATCGGTCATTACAAAACTCTTTCAACAACTGCTATATAAAATCCGTCATACCCGTTTCCGGGAAGAATTGTCTTTTCGGAAACAAGTACGTAATTTTCGTCATCCTTCAAAACGCTGTGAACTATCTCACCGTTTTCCTTTTTGTTAATGGTGCAAGTGGAATAAACCGTTCTTCCGCCAACCTTAAGATACAAAAGTGCGTTTTGAAAAATAACTTTTTGGGTGGGGTAAAGTCCCGCAAAATCCTTTGCGTCCTTATACCGTATCTCCGCCTTGCTGCCCATTACGCCGATACCAGAGCAGGGTACGTCGCAAATAACTCTGTCGCAAGCGGAAACAAGGGTTTCATCGGTAACACGTGCATCGCGGGGGGTGGTTTCAATAATATCTATACCCAGCTTTCTCGCGCCTTTTTCGATTAACGTAAGCTTGTTCTTATGAAGGTCAGATGAGATTATTCTGCCCTTATTCTTCATATCTATTGCGGCTCCGAAGCTTTTTCCGCCGGGACAGGCGCAAAGGTCAACAACAAACATATCCGGCTTTGCGTCCA
This sequence comes from Eubacteriales bacterium, assembly GCA_045533895.1. Classification (GTDB taxonomy): domain Bacteria; phylum Bacillota; class Clostridia; order Oscillospirales; family CAG-382; genus SFLA01. The sequence goes on along the minus strand of JAZSIT010000080.1, from coordinate 12,559 downwards.
GTGCTCTTACAGCTTCCTGAGAAGAAAGTCCCTGAACGAAAAACAGACCTTTTTCGATATCCTGCATATCGGTATTCTCGTTCACGCCGTCAACATAAGGGGTGTCCTTTAAGGTGTTTGCGCGGACGGAAACAGGCTTTTTTTCATAAAAAGCGTTGAATATATCTTTATATTCATCGGGGTATTGTTCTTTTACCAAATTAAAAATGCTGTCAGAGACGGAGTAATACACGCTTTCGGGCAAATCCGAAAGGCTATCGATTATACTTTGTTTTTCCCTGCACACACTGCGCAGAACCGCGTTTACAAAGCCTGCAGAACCACGGTTTATCTGTTTTGCTGTCTTTACGGATTCATCGCACACCGCGTGGTCAGGAACACGGGAAAGGAAAATTATCTGGTATACCGCCAGCCGCAACAGCTCGTATATCTTGCCGTCCGGCTTTTTGGTAACGTATTTTGAAATTATATGGTCAAGGATACGTCTGCGCTCGGTAACACCCTTGATAAGCTCGGTACAAAAGGCACGGTCCAGACCCGAAAGGTCAGCAGACAGCAAGCCTATATTTCCGTAAGCACCGTCGGACGAAACGCGGTACAGAATATCCAACGCCACGCGGCGAGGGTCATCCATTAAAAATATCCCCTTTATTAACGGTATTTCCTCTTAAAAAACTGGCGTAATCCATTTTACCCTTACCTTCGGGCTGAAGCTGGGTAATAACAACACTTCCCTCTCCGCAGGCAATTTCTATACCGTTATCTGTAGAAAGCACGGTACCGGGAGCACCTGCGCCATCGGACACAAAGGAAGAAAGCATTTTTATACGCTTTTTGTTAAAGAAAGCATAAGCGCCGGGATACGGCGAAAGTCCGCGAATGCGGTTGTGAACTTGGGAAGCGGGGAGAGAAAAATCTTCAAACGCTTCTTTTTTATCTATCTTTGCGGCGTAGGAAGCACCTTCCTCAGGCTGTTTTGTACGGGTGACAAGCCCTTTCTCCGCCAGTTCAAGATATTCCTTTATAAGTTCTCCGCCGAGAACTGCCATTTTATCGTGGTATTCCCCTGCCGTCATATTCTGAGGGATGGGAATTGCGCGCTGAAGGATAATATCGCCTGTATCGATACCCGCGTCCATATACATAATGGTGATACCGCCCTCGGTGTGTCCCTCCATTACCGCGCGGTTAATGGGTGCGGCGCCGCGAAGTGCGGGAAGGAGAGAAGCGTGTATGCAGATACAGCCGTGGGGAGGTATATCAAGTATATTCTGCGGTAATATTTTGCCGTATGCGGCAACAACAAAAACGTCTGCGTTTACGGCACGGAGCATATTCTCTGCCGCTTCATCACGCATAGTGGTGGGAGTAACCACCTCAATACCCTTTTCAAGGGCATATTTTTTAACGGGAGAAGGCGTAAGTGCATATCCTCTGCCGGAGGGTTTATCCGGCTGGGAGACTACCAGCGCAACATCGTGTCCCGCTTCACAAATGGATTTAAGGGCAGTAAGCGCAAAATCGGGCGTGCCCATAAAAACTATACGCATTATTTATCAACTTCCTCCGGAGCGAGCATTTCCTTGGCTTTATCTATATAAAGCACACCGTCAAGATGGTCTATCTCGTGGCAGAAGCAACGGGCTATAAGCTCTGTACCCGTAGCCTCAAAGGTTTCGCCTGCTACGTTAAGTGCGCGGACGGTAACCTTTGCGGGGCGCTCTACAATACCTGCTTTTCCGGGGCAGGAAAGACAGCCTTCAACCTCTTCCTGCTTGCCCTCGGTATAAATTATCTCGGGATTAATAAACTCCTGCAATTTTCCCTTGCCCATATCCACTATTACAACGCGGCGGAGAACGCCAACCTGGGGTGCTGCAAGTCCAACGCCTTCTGCTTTGCGCAGGGTGTCCTTCATATCCTCGATAAGTACTCTTATACGGGGAGTGATTGCGTCCACGGGACGTGAGGTTTTGCGCAGAGTGGGATCGGGATCTCTGAGTATACGAAGAAGTGCCATAATATATTTCTCCTAAATAACTGTGGGATTTATATCTGTATCAAGCTTTGCTCCCGTGCGGTCAGACGCGGTAAATGCGTTGATCGCATCGCGGAAGCAATTTCTTGCGGCGGCACAGTCTTTATATTTGACGGTAAGCCGCATTCTGTATTTATTGTTCACTTTGTATATCCCCTCGCCAAAGGGTCCGAAACGGACGGTTTTAAGAGAGGGATATTTTTCGGCTAACAGCTTTTCCAGTATAACCGAAAAGGCTGTGGCGGCGCGTCGGGCATCCTTTTCGTTTTCGGCAGATATGCGGAATACCGCTATATCACAAAAGGGCGGAAAGGTTACTGCGCGGCGCATTGCTATTTCGCCGTCAAAGAATTTTTCATAGTCCTGAGTCTGTACCAGCTTTAATATATCGCTTTGGGGGTTGGCTGTCTGAAGTATTGCCTTACCCTCATTTCCCGCTCTGCCTGCTCTGCCTGCAAGCTGTGTAAGAAGGGAAAACGTGCGCTCTGCTGCGCGGAAATCGTTTTGGTACAGCATAGCATCCACCGAAACAACGCCTACCAAGGACACCAAAGGAAAATCCAATCCCTTTGATATCATCTGCGTGCCGTAAAGCAGGTCTGCTTCTCTGCGTCTGAAAGCACCGAAGCGTGTTTCGTGTGCGTGACGGGTGGCGGTGGTATCCGTATCCATTCGTATGCCGCGAATGGAAGGATAATGCTTTTCCAATTCATCCTGCAGTTTTTGCGTGCCGAAGCCCAGCCGCACTACCGAATTTTTTCCGCAGGAGGGACATTCCTCCGGCAAAGGGACGGTATAACCGCAGTAATGGCAGGTAAGTTTTTCGTTTTTGCGGTTTTCACCGCTAAAGGCGTGGTAAGTAAGAGATACCGAGCAATTGGGACAGGAAATTACGTTTCCGCAGGAGGCGCAGTTTACAAAAGAGCTGTAACCCCGTCTGCCCACAAAAAGTATTGCCTGCTTATTTTCTTCTACAGTATCGTTAAGGCTTTTCTTAAGGGTGCTTCCGATAAGTCTGCCGCTGTTAAAGAGGGTGTCCTGCTTGATGTCTACTATCTGCACATCGGGTAGTGCCCCATTGCCGTATCGGTGCTTAAGAGTTATAAGCTTATATATCCCCTGCTTTGCTTTATAAAAGCTTTCCACAGACGGAGTGGCGCTGGCAAGCAGCATCACGCAGTTGTTGTGCGCGCATCTGAACCGCGCAATATCACGGGAGTGGAATTTGGGGGTATTTTCGGATTTATAGGTATGCTCCTGCTCCTCGTCAATAACGATAATGCCGAGGTTTTTAATAGGAGCGAAAACGGCGCTTCGGGTGCCTATAACCACCCGTTTTTCGCCTGAAGCAATGGCGCGTGCGGTGTCTATACGCTCGCCGATACTTAACATAGAGTGTATAACCGCAAGGTCGGTGCCGAACTCGGCGTAGTATATTCCCAGCGCTTCGGAGGTGAGTCCTATCTCGGGAATAAGCACGATAGCGGTCTTGCCAAGTTCTAAAGTTTTTTTAACGGATTCGATAATGACCCGTGTTTTTCCGCTTCCCGTAACTCCGTAAAGCAAGGCAGCTTTTGCTTCGCCGGAAGCGAGAAGCTCCTCTACCGATGCAACTGCGTCGGCTTGCTCATTTGTTAAGGGAGTAGAAAACTTTTCTCTTTTATCCGGCGACACGGGGTCGCGGACTATTCTGCGCTCAAAAATTTCGCAAACGCCTTTTTTGCACATGGCGTTTACTACCGAGCGTGACAGCGAGAAAAACCGTTCAAGCTCGGAAAGGGATATTTCTCCCTCCAAAGCAAGGGCGTCAATAAGAGCAGACTGTTTTTCCGTCTTTGCTTCTGCATAAGCCGTTTCCGTATCCGAAGTAAGGCGGACGAAAGAGAGATTTTTTTCGTTTATGCTTTCTTTTGTTTCCTGCTTGCGCACTACCGCGCCGCTTTTTACCATTGCGGAAAGAAGTGGTTTTACGTCTTCTCCGAAAAGCTCGGTAATGCGGCTTTGATTAAGGGGGCTTTCCTTAAGTGCGCGGAAAAGTACCTGCGCTTTGGGGTTGAGCGTGCCCTCATCAACATTTCCGCAGGAATAAACGTACTCCACTGCGCTCTCCATTCCCGGAGGGAGCACAGTTCGAAGTGCCGCGCCGACGGTGCAAAAACACCTTTCAGCCATAAACAGACACATATCCACAGTTTCCTCGGATATGAGTCCGTAATCCTCCAGCACTTCGGAAACAGGCTTAATAGACGGATACTCGCAATAATCGCTGAAGCCCGTAACAAGACCTTTTCGCAGACGGTTGCCGTTACCGAAGGGCACAAGGACAACACTCCCCTTATGCAGGATGTCCCGCATTGAGGGAGGTACCATATAAGCATACCCTTTGTCTGCGGAATATGCTATATCGGTTATCCTTACCGAACAGTACAGCTTTCCGTCCATTTTTATTCGTTTTCTGCGGGAATTACCTTGTATTCGCCGGTGAGAAGCTTATCTACTGCCAGAGTAACAGCCTTTTCGCCGAGGAAATCCACTGCAGGTGCATTCTTGGAATCCTTGCTGTTTTCTGCGGCTGCTGCCTGAGCTTTTTCTGCGGCTGCAACAGCTTCATCTGTAATATGACGTGCAGATTTTGCGGTTGCGATAACCAGAGTATAGCGGTTATAGTTGTCTTTTGTGATTTCTTTGATGGTAGGATAAATCATTTTCTTACACCTTTATTCAGTAAAATTTTTTATAAAATTAAGTATGTATTCTTTATTTTTCTCGGGACATGTATCGATTATACGGTCGATAGCGCTTGCGCAATCTGCCGCCTTGCCATCCTCGTTGACAACAAGATAATCGTACTTTTCGGCTTCGCGCAGTTCTTCCAACGCTTTGTGCAGACGCTTTTTGATAACCTCGTCCGTTTCCGTTCCTCTGCCGCGAAGACGGTTTTCAAGAGTAACGTAATCAGGAGGACAAAGGAAAACCAGCACTGCGTCGGGCATTTTTTCTCTTACCTGCAAAGCGCCTTGAACCTCGATATCCAGAATAACGTTTTTGCCTGATAACAGCTTTTCTTCAACAAATGGACGAAGCGTTCCGTAACAGTTTCCAACGTATTCTGCATGCTCTAAAAACTCATCTGCATCAACAAGAGACATAAACTTTTCTCTTGTCATAAAGAAATAATGGGTTCCGTCAATCTCTCCGGGACGGGGAGAACGGGTGGTAGCGGACACCGAAAACACGTATTTTTCGGTGTTACTCAGAAGTATTGAATTCACGGTCCCCTTTCCGCTTCCCGCAGGGCCGGACACTACTATAAGTTTACCCTTTTTGTTATCCATTACAGCCTCCCTGCCACAACGTCTGCTTCCTCGGAGGAAAGTATGACGTGCTCGCTATCGGTAACAATGACACAGCGTGTTTTTTTACCGCAACTGCAATCTATAACTCTGCCTGCATTTTTGGCGTCCTGAACAAGACGGCGTATTGGCAGGCTGTCCGGACTTAAAACGGTGACAATTCGCTGTGCGTTAACACGGTTGCCAAAGCCTATATCAACAAATTTCATTTTGCTTTTCCTCACTCAAGGTTTGCTACCTGCTCGCGCAGTTTTTCAATTTCGGTCTTTATAGCCACAACGCGGCGGGAAATATCATAATCGTTGCACTTGGAGCCCAACGTATTTGTCTCACGAAGCATTTCGGGAACGATATATTCAAGCTTTTTACCCACAGGCCCGTCGGATTCAAGGGTGGCGCGGAACTCGGTACAATGGGACTGAAGTCTTACCAGCTCCTCGGTAACATCGGTCTTATCGGTAAACACGGCACACTCGTTAAGCAATCTGTCCTCGTTAACGGGAACGCCTGCAAGAAGATCGGAGATACGTGCACGCATCTTGTCAAGATTTTTCTTTAACGCCTCAGGTGCGAGAACTGCTACCTCGTTGCGAAGTGTCTCAACAGTATCCAGATAAGTAAGCAGTTTTTCCTTTAATCTGCCGCCTTCCGATTCACGCATAGCGTTATACTGCTCAAAAGCACCTCGGCAGATAGGCTCTATCTGCTTCCACATCTCCTCCGCGTCCTCATCGGCGCGGGTAACTGTCATAATATCCGATTTAGAGGACAGCATGGAAAGGGTTATCTCGCCCTGAACGCCGTATTCGGATTTTATCTGCTCAAGGAGTTTGAGATATCCTTCAACAAACTCCTTGTTAAGGGTGAGAGAAACGGGATCGCCGTCGATATTCTCAACAGTGAGATAAAGGTCGATCTTGCCGCGGGTAACGTACTTGGCACAAAGTTCTTTTACGTTTGTCTCCAGCGGAGTGTACTGACGGGGCATTCTTACAGATATATCCGCAAAACGGTTGTTTACAGATTTTATCTCAAAGGTAATATTTTTACCGCCTACAAGGGATTTTTGTCTGCCGTAGCCGGACATACTTTTTATCATTTTAACTTCCTCCGAATTCGTTTAACGTATAATGCGGCAAGCCGTGTAAAGGCAATATCGTAAAGAATAAAGGTGGCGTTACCCAACACGTAAACGAAAATATTAAATGAAAATATGGGATCGTTTATATTAAGCAAAAATTTGCCAACCGCAATAAGGGCGGTATAAAACACATTAAAGCCCGCAAGCTTTACCGCCCACACTGCATAGCGGTTTTTTATTTTCTCCACAAAAGCTTTTATTATTGGGTAGATTCCGCCCATAAGCACATAAAAGAGGGCGGGAGTTTTTGCAGGAAGCAGTACCAGCGCCAGCACGCCCGTTGCGGCGTACAGCATAAAAGACCAGCTTAAACCGCATTCGATCATAGCTACCGCTACGGTAAGCCCTGCGGCTATGGCGGCAGTAAGATCCAAAGCCTGTATAAAGCACCCGATAAGCATAAGTACTATTGAAACAGCGCAAAGCAGGGCGCAAAGTGATAATTTTTTAACTCGTTTTTTCATCGGCAACAGTTACAAAGCAAGTTGGCGCACAAAAGTCCCGTACAAATATCGCAGCCACCGCAATCGTCAGAGCGGGAAGAGGCATTGCCGTAAGGACTGGACGAGGAATGTGATGACAGATTGTTAAGGGTGTTGCGGTATTCAGCATTGTACGGATCCATTTTGCAGGCTTGCTCGAAATATTTTCTCGCTTCACCCAGCCAGTTTTTACGCGCCATAACGTGACCCATAAGAAAATACCACTCTGCGTTGCGTTCTCCGTTTGGAATACGGGAAAGTATGGTCTCCGCCTCCGCAACGCGGTTTGCGCTGAGCAGTTCGCGCACACGATAAAGAGTGTTGCCGCCTGCGTTACTTCCGCCGGCATTACCGGAAGAATATCCACCGCTTCTGTTACCGCCGCTTGCGCGCTGTTTGGTAATTGTATCGTACGCTTCGTTAATCTCTTTCATTTTCTCTGCCGCCAAGTCCGCAAGAGGATTGTTGGCATAAGCATCGGGATGGTATTTTTTTGCAAGCTCACGGTATGCTTTTTTCACCTCGTCGTCCGATGCGCCCGGACTGACGCCCAATACCTGATAAGGGTCTTTCATCTACTTTTTCTCCTTGTTTATAGCCTTGTCCACAGCAAGCTCGCTTCCGTAGCCTGCGATGTTATATATAATACCGTCGAAAGCGTTTCCATCGGCAAGGGCATAGCTTCTTGATATTGCCGCCGCGCTGTCAAGTATGGTGCGGCGTATAAAATCCATATTCTCGTCCGCTTTTTCGGCAGAGGAATAACACAGATTCATGGGATTATAGCTGTTTTTCCTTTGGTCCTCGTACCTATCGTCCACAGCGTCCATAAGATAAACGAACCTGCCGATATGGTATCCGATATCCCTTGCGACTCTTGCCTGCGTACCGTCAAGGCCGAAAGAGGCAATTCCTGCAGTGACAAGAGCAAAATTATCTGCCGCCATATCCGGCACGGGACAACGGCTTCGCTCGGTCTCGCCAAGCTTTTCCAGAGGCTCGCTTATAACGGCGCCGATACCGGGATACATTTTCTCCGCCTTTTTTGCCATAGACCTAAAAATAGGGAGTGCAAGGCGGGTAAAGATTTTTTTAATACCCTTTTCGTCCTGTATATCGTCAAGTGCCTTATAGTACATAAGGCTGCCGAAAGCGGCAGTGGTAAAGCGGAGGGACTCGTTAGGCTCCATTACAGGGCGTTTTTTAAGTGTATAGACACATCGGCGGGGCTTTTGCTCGTATTTCTCGCCGGTAACCGCAAGGCGGACAACGGCCAAAAACACGAAATCGTAATTAAGCAAAAATCGTGTAAGAACGGACACATTCTTGCCGCCGCAACGGCAGATGCCGCAGTAAACCGAGCGGTACAGCGCAAGTTCTTTGGTTTTAAGCTCACCCATATCGGGACGTATATATCCAAACAAGCAGACCACTCCATTCTTTATCAGTATATTATACCATACATAACCGTGTTTTGCAACAAAATTTGTTATAAAAAACCGCGTGTTTTCCCCGTTTAATTAGGTTATAAACAAAAAATATTACCTAAATAAAAATATTTTTATAAAAAACAAAGGATTTTTGTTTTTTACGGCGTATAATTGTTTGTATGCGAAAATTTGTGGCGAAACCCGCCTTAATCTGACGAAGGAGTGTATTACCGTGAAAAAAGACGTTTATGAGCTTGAGAAAAAAATGCTGTGCGATAAAGCCTTCTTTTCCGAAAACACCGCAGGCAGGCTGTTCCCTTTCAGAGAAGACGATATGCGTACCGATTTTATGCGGGACAGAGACAAGATAATCCATTGTAAATCTTTCCGCAGACTGATGCACAAGATGCAGGTCTTTCTTGCGCCGGAGGGTGACCATTACCGTACCCGTCTTACCCACACCCTTGAAGTGGCTCAGATAGCAAGAGCATTGGCGCGTAACCTTCGACTTAACGAGGATCTTACCGAAGCGGCAGCTTTGGGACACGACCTCGGCCACACCCCCTTCGGCCATTCGGGCGAAAGAGCGTTGGATGAAATCTGTCCCCACGGATTCAAGCACAACGAGCAATCCTTAAGAGTGGCAGACAAATTGGAGAATCTTAATCTGACCCTTGAAGTGAGAGACGCCATAGTCAACCACACAGGTAGCAGAAAAGCAAAAACACTGGAAGGTCAGATAATTAAATTTGCAGACCGTATTGCATATATCAACCATGATATTGATGATGCGGTGCGCGCCGGAATACTTGATAAAAATGACATTCCCAAAGAGCTTACCGACATTTTGGGTGCGACACACAGCAAGCGTATTGACACGATGATACGTTCCGTTGTGGCACACGGTGTTGAAAACGATATTGATTTCACCTCTCCTTACGGAGAAGCCACAATGAAGCTCCGTGCTTTTATGTTTGAGCGGGTCTACCACAACAGCAAGGCAAAAAGCGAGGACGACAAGGTCGTAGGTATGATAAAGCACCTGTACGAATACTACAAAAACAATGTGGACAAGCTCCCCGCAGAATATTCCAAGAACATAGAAGAAGACGGCACAGACCGCGTGGTATGTGATTATATTGCGTGTATGACGGACAGATACGCGCTGGCAAAATACGAAGAAATATTTATCCCCAAAGTTTGGCAGTATAAATAAAACAAAGAAAGGAGGGCACACCATGGCTTTTTCACAGGCGTTTATAGAAGAGGTTAAAAACCGAAACGGAATTGAAGAAATAATAAGCAGATATCTTACCCTCAAGCGCGCGGGAAGCAATGTGGTGGGTCTGTGTCCTTTCCATAACGAGAAATCCCCGTCCTTTACCGTATTCCCTGCAACAAGGTCATTTTATTGCTTTGGCTGCGGTGCGGGAGGCGACGTTATAAGCTTTGTAATGCGGGCAGAAAACCTTGATTACAGAGAGGCAATAGAGTTTCTTGCAAAGCTGGCAGGAATTCCCATTGAGGAAGAAACCGAGCAGAGAGAAAGAAACGCCGTAAGCCGTGAACGCATTTATGCGGTCACCAAGGCGGCGGCAAGGCTGTTTGTGGCATCTCTCAACTCCCCGCAAGGTGAACAAGCGAGAGAATATCTGCTTGAAAAACGCCGTTTTACCCCCACCACACTGCGGCGGTTCGGTATAGGCTACGCGCCTGACAGTTGGGACGCTTTGACAAAGCGGCTTATGGCAGACGGTTTCACAGTCGAAGAAATAAAGACGGCATTTCTGTGCGGTATAAGTAAAAAAGGCACCCCCTACGATATGTTCCGAAACCGCATAATGTTCCCTATTTTTGACGTTACGGGAGAGGTGGTCGCCTTCTCGGGACGAAGGCTTAACGAAGCGGACGAGAGAAAGTACGTAAACACCTCAGATACGCCGATCTTCAAAAAAAGCAGGGTGTTGTTCGGACTGAATATTGCCAAAAACACTGATGACGGCACGCTTATTTTGTGTGAAGGCGCGCCCGATGCAATTGCAATGCACCAAGCCGGATTCGGCAACGCCATTGCAACTCTCGGCACGGCGATAACCGCAGAGCATGCGCGGATAATTGCTCGATACGCAAAGACGGTCTATCTGGCATACGATATTGATAAAGCGGGCAGACGCGCCACGATGAAGGGTATTGACCTGCTTAATCAGGTAGGAGTATCCACCAAGATAATTGACCTTGGACAAAACGAAAAGGACCCCGATGAGTTTATAAAGACCCACGGTGCAGACGCATTCAGGATAAAGCTTAAAGGCTCAAGCGGTCAGGTGGATTATAAGATAGACGAGATACTTTCCCGTTATGATATCTCTATCCCCGACCAGAAGCTTCGTGCCGCCAACGAAATGACAGACTTTTTATCCACTCTGTGGCCCGAGGTACAGAGAGACGTTTACGCAGGCAGAGCATCCGAAAAGATGGATATATCAAAAAATTCCTTGCTTGAGGAAGCAAACAGAAAAGCGGCACGTAACGAGAAAAGGGCGCGTAAAGAACGGCAGGAAAAAGAAATACGTGATTCCATGGGCTATGGCGACACGGTGAATACGGATAAAATTCGTTTTTCAGCCGCCGCGGCAACAGAAGAAAAGATTTTGGGCATACTGCTCTCCCGTCCCGACCTTACGGCGGAGGCAACAAAAAAATTAAGCCCAGAGGATTTTGTTACAAAATTCAACCGAATGGTATATGAATTGTTTTTACCCGAATTTACCGAGGGAAAAGAGGCAGTCATATCCAAAGACGGCGTGCTGGACAGGCAACAGATAAGTGCAGTATCCCGAATGATAGCGCAAAGAAGCGTGTTTTCAGACAACGGTTTTTCAACACTTAACGCCTTGATAGACGCGCTGAAAGCAGAAAACAAAAAACGCGAATACGACAAGAAGATCGAAGAAGATCCCGTATCCGCGCTGGACGAATATATTAAAGGAATTAAAGCAAACCGCAAGGAGGAAACATAATGGAAAAAACCCTTAAACAGATCATTAATGAATTGATCGAAAGGGCAAAGTCGAAAGGAAATATCACCGCCGCAGAGGTTATGGAGGCACTGGACGATACCGATTCGTCTATGGAGGCACTGGAAAAGACCTTTGAAGCATTGGAGTCCAACGGTATTGAGGTAACTCACGATATCGACGCTTCCGTTTTTGAAATGCCCGAGGAAGATTTTGAGGACACTATCGACGATAACCCCGAGGAAGTAGAAGTTCTGCTTGCTCAGGAGGGTGTTGCGGTAGACGACCCCGTAAGAATGTATCTTAAAGACATTGGTAAAGTACCTCTGCTCACCCCTGAAAAAGAGCTTGAGCTGGCAGAGCGTATGGCAAACGGCGACACGGTTGCAAAACAACAGCTTGTTGAAGCTAACCTGCGTCTGGTTGTAAGTATTGCAAAGAGATACGTTAACCGCGGTATGTTCTTCCTTGACCTTATTCAGGAAGGTAACCTCGGTCTTATGAAAGCTGTTGAAAAGTTCGATTACGGCAAGGGATATAAGTTCTCCACCTACGCTACTTGGTGGATAAGACAGGCTATTACAAGAGCTATTGCAGACCAGGCGAGAACTATACGTGTTCCCGTTCACATGGTAGAAACCATTAACAAGGTGCTGAGAGTATCCAGACAACTTCTTCAGGAATTGCGCAGAGATCCTACCGACGAGGAAATTGCCGAAGAAATGAAAATGCCTGCCGAAAAGGTGCGCGAGATACTCAAGATAGCACAGGAGCCCGTTTCTTTGGAAATGCCTATCGGCGAAGAAGAAGACAGCCATCTGGGTGATTTTATCGCAGACGAAAAGACTCCCGCCCCCTCCGACGCGGCAAACTCCATGATGCTCCGCGAGCAGCTTATCGAGGTGCTTAAGACTCTTACTCCCCGTGAGGAAAGCGTGCTTAAATTACGTTTCGGTCTTGAGGACGGCAGACCCCGCACTCTTGAAGAGGTTGGCAAGGTCTTTGATATTACCCGTGAGCGTATCCGTCAGATAGAGGCAAAGGCACTCCGCAAGCTCCGCCATCCCAGCAGAAGCAAGAAATTAAAGGATTATCTGG
>JAZSIT010000122.1:0-6048 GCA_045533895.1 Eubacteriales bacterium | reverse complement strand
GATCCGACTTTAAGCCGGTTCTCCGCAGAATACTTTATTCCATGCACGAGGAGCATCTGACATACGATAAGCCTTTCCGAAAGACTGCAACCACGGTAGGTTACGTGCTGGGTCATTACCATCCCCACGGCGACGCTTCGGTTTATGATGCGATGGTTCGTCTGGCACAGCCCTTCTCTATGAGATATACTCTGGTTGAAGGTCACGGTAACTTCGGTAATATTGACGGCGACGGCGCGGCTGCTTACCGTTATACCGAGGCGCGTATGGCGCGAATTTCCAACTATATGCTTAGGGATATTGAAAAGCAGGTAGTTGATTTTATTCCCAATTTTGATAACAAAGCACTTGAGCCTGTTTGTCTTCCCTGCCGTTTTCCCAATCTTTTGGTAAACGGATCTATCGGTATCGCTGTTGGTATGGCGACAAATATCCCCCCTCACAATATGGGCGAGGTTATTGACGCTACCAAATATCTGATGGATAACCCCGAATGCAACGTAAAGGACCTTATGCAGTTTGTAAAGGGTCCCGACTTCCCTACCTACGGCACCATTCACGGCACTGCAGGTATTTATGAGGCGTACACCACCGGTAAGGGCAGAATTAAGGTAAGAGCAAAATGCCACTTTGAGGAAAAGAGAGGCAAGACCTCTATTATTGTTACCGAGCTTCCTTATCAGGTTAACCGCTCCATGCTGTTGGATTATATGGCAAGTCTTGTTAAGGACAAGCGTATTGAGGGTATTTCGGATATACGAAACGAATCCGGCAGAGAGGGTATGCGTATAGTTATCGACCTGAAGAAGGACGCTAACCGCGACGTAGTGCTTAACCTTTTGTATAAATATACACAGCTTGAGGACACTTGCGCTATTAATATGCTTGCGCTGGTGGACGGTGAGCCAAAGACGCTTTCGCTTAAGGACATTCTGTTCCACTATATTAACCACCAGATATCCGTGGTTACCAGAAGAACGCAGTTTGACCTTGCAAAAGCAGAGAGAGAGGCTCATTTATATGAAGGCTACAAGATAGCTATTGATAATATTGATGAGGTTATCAGTATTATCCGTTCCTCCGCTTCTATTCCCGATGCCAAGGAAAAGCTGATTGCAAGATTTGCTTTATCCGATGTGCAGGCGCAGGCTATTGTTGAAATGCCTTTGGGACGACTTTCCGGTATGGAAAGACAAAAGATAGAAGAGCGTCTGGCGGCACTGTATGCCACCATTGAGGAATTGCGCGGTATTCTTGCCGATGACAACAAGATAAAGCAGATTATTAAGGACGAGCTGGACGAGGTGAGCAACCGATTCGGCGATGCACGCCGCACGGCTATTGAGGAAGCGGAAAACGATATTCTTATTGAAGACCTTATTCAGCGCGAATACTGCGTTATTACCGCTACTCATGACGGATACGTTAAGCGTCTGCCCTCGGATACTTATTCCTCACAGCGCAGAGGCGGTAAGGGTATTACCGCTATGGCGACCAAGGAGGAGGATTTCGTAGAGGACGTTATTGTGGCACATTCCCACGATTTTCTGCTGTTCTTCTCGGATAAGGGCAAGATATACTTCAAGAAGTGCTACGAGGTGCCTGAGGCATCCCGTACCGCAAAGGGCACTAACCTTGTTAACGTGCTGTCCCTTGACGAAAAGGAAAAGATTACCGCAATAATCCCCGTGGCAGGCTTTACAGACGATAAATATATTGTTCTGCTTACCAGAAACGGCGTTATTAAGAGGGTTAATCTTATGGATTACCACACCCGCCGTACAACGGGTATTTACGCTATTAACCTTGACGAGGGCGATGCGCTTCTTTACGTTATGCTGACAAACGGCAACGACGATATTATTTGCGCTACCTCAAAGGGATTGGGTATCCGCTTTAACGAAAACGATATACGCTGTATGGGCAGACTTGCACGCGGTGTTAAGGCTGTAACGCTGGCTGACGATGATTACGTTGTAGGCGCTGCAGTTATTCCCGAGACCGATGAAGGTAAGGTGCTTATTACCGTTACGGAATCAGGCTTCGGTAAGCGTACTGCTCCCGACGAATATCCCGTGCAGAAGCGCGGCGGTAAGGGTATGATATGCCACAGAATTACCGAAAAAACAGGTAAACTGTGCGGTATCAAGATGGTTGCGGAAACTGATGACGTTATGCTGATAACCGATTCGGGTATTATTATCCGTACCGCAGTTAACGAAATTCCCGTTTACGGCAGACCTGCCGCAGGCGTTATTGTAATGCGTACCGGAGAAAACGCGGTTATTTCCCGTTTCGCCGTTGTTAAGCAGGATGAAAACGCCGAAAATACCGAGGAAAATACCGAGGAAACCGAAAACACTTCTTCGGAAAACAACACCACCGAAACTACCCCCGTGGAGGAATAAATAATGGCTATTAAAACTTATGTACTTGATAACATAGCAGACAGAGAACAGCGCCATGCGCTGGTTACCGAAAAAGCAAGAGAACATTTCGGAAACCCCGATGTTGAGGTGGTTTACGGTAACCGCGGCAAGCCGTCCGTTAAGGGTATAGACAAAAAATACGTGTCTGTTACCACCACCGGCGCGGTTATGGTCGTGGTGTTCTCGGACAAGCCTGTCGGTATCGACGGCGAGTATCTGGGACGTTTTAACGATAATAACCATCCCGATTACCTTGCTATCGCAGAACGCTTCTTCACCGAGGAGGAGGCTGAATATGTCCGTGATAACGACAGCGACCCTATCGCTTTCGCAAAGGTGTGGGTGCGCAAGGAGGCGTATTCAAAATATACCGGAAAAGGTCTTTCGGATTTCTCAAACTTTACCGTTTCCGACGGCGAGCGCTTTAACGCAAAGGTTAACGGCGTGCCGGTGAAGAAGTTTAACGTGTCTTTTCCGGGAAGTAGTGAATATATCTTCGCCCTCGCCGGAAACGAGTAATTTCGCTCGGTAAAAAAATCACCCCACAAATGCTGGGCGCATTTGCGGGGACCCCGATTAAAACCGTAGAACGAAACGGGAAAAGAATATAAAGTTTATGTAAAGCAATTTCCCGTATGTAGGGACCGGCGTCCTCGAAGCGCACCCCACAAATGCTGGTCGCATTTGCAGGGACCCCGCTTTGACGGTCCGCTTTAATGACAAATAAAAGGTAAACTTCCGTAGAAGAATCTACGGAAGTTTTTGTTTTTCCCGTTTCTAACCACTTTCGCTCGGGAGGCTGTAGAATACTACAGCTCCCCGCTCGCGAAAGATGGTTTCTACAGCTTTTTACCATCGCTCTGTTCCGCGAAAATTTTATTACAGACATTAGTGTGAAATAAAAAATCCGCATTGTGTGCGGATTTTTGGTGGTTTTTAATTTTTAAGGCTTTGTATAGGTGCAGGGATTCTTCCGCCGCGGTGAATGAATATTTCGGGTGAAGCTGTATTTACCTTCATTACGGGGCCGCCGCCGAGGAGACCGCCGAAATTTAGTTCCTCCCCTGCTTTTTTGCCGATGGCGGGGATGACGCGGACTGCGGTGGTCTTGGAGTTGACCATACCGATAGCCGCCTCGTCTGCGATAATGCCGGAAATAACCTCTGCAGTGGTGTCGCCGGGGATATTTATCATATCCAGACCCACAGAACACACTGCTGTCATTGCTTCCAGCTTTTCGATGGTGAGGCAACCGCTTTGTGCTGCGGCGATCATACCTGCGTCCTCGGTGACGGGGATAAATGCGCCGGACAGACCGCCTACGTGGCTGGACGCCATTACGCCGCCTTTTTTAACCGCATCGTTAAGCATTGCCAGACACGCTGTTGTGCCTGCCGCGCCGCAGCAGGAAAGACCCATTTCCTCCAAAATATGGGCAACCGAATCCCCGATAGCGGGGGTGGGCGCCAGAGAAAGGTCAACAATTCCGAAGGGAACGCCCAGACTTTCCGATGCTTTATATGCCACAAGCTGACCCATACGGGTTATCTTGAAGGCGGTTTTCTTGATAATATCGGCAATTTCGTTTATACTTGCGTCTTTGGGAGCTTTTGCTATTGCGCTTCTTACAACGCCGGGGCCCGAAACGCCTACGTTAATAACACAATCCGGCTCGCCCACGCCGTGGAACGCACCTGCCATAAAGGGGTTATCCTCCGGCGCGTTGCACAGCACAACCAATTTCGCGGCACCGATACAATCACGGTCAGCAGTGAGGAGCGCCGTTTCTTTTACTATATTTCCCATAAGACCCACAGCGTCCATATTAATACCCGCCTTGGTAGAGCCGATATTTACAGATGCGCAGATATGGTCTGTTTCCGCCAGTGCGCGGGGAATAGAGTTAATGAGGGGAATATCACCTGCCGCAAAGCCCTTTTGCACCAAAGCGGAATAACCGCCGATAAAGTTTACGCCGGTTTCACGGGAAGCTTTTTCCAAAGCGTATGCAAACTTTATAGGGTCGCCCTTGGCGGCGGCGCAAAGAAGCGCTATAGGTGTTACCGCCACCCGCTTGTTGATGATGGGAATACCTAATTCTTTTTCGATCCTTTCCGCAGTGGGGACAAGATTCTGTGCGCTTTTTGCAATTTTATCATAAACCTGCTTTGCGGAAATATCAATATCCGTGCTGATACAGTCCAGCAGCGAGATACCCATGGTTACGGTACGGATATCCAGATGCTCGTCCTGTATCATTTGTATTGTTTCAAGAATATCTCTTGTTTCTATCATGATTTTTTACCTCAGATTCTGTGCATGGAATCAAAAATATCCTTATGCATAACGTGTACCTGCAGATTATTCTCCTTGCCGATATCAGCCGCTTCGTCAACAAAGGAGCCGAATTCGCAGTTAATTCCGCTTATATCGCACATCATTATCATGCAGAACATATCCTGCAGGACTGTCTGGGTAACGTCGGTAACGTTTACGTTTTTGGAAGCGCAGAAAGTGCTTATTTTTGCAAGGATGCCGACAGTGTCCTTGCCGATAACCGTTAATACTGCTTTCATAAAAAAATACCTCCACGGTCTTTTGATAGCTCATTTTAACACAAACAAACGGATTTGGAAAGAGTTTTTTGTATATTTATTAAACTTGACTTTAGTAAAATAAAATGGTATATTATATGGCAGTAAATATTCTTTTATAAAGGAGAAAACAAAATGAAGAAAATAGCATTTATTCTTGCTCTTGTTATGGTTTTTGCAGTTTGTCTCGTTGCGTGCAACGAAACTCCTGCAGACAACTCTACCCCCGCTACCGAATCTTCTGTTAACGAAGAGATTGAAAACACAGAGTCTTCCGCCCCCGAAGATGATGAATCTTCCGTTGCTCCCGAAGCTTCCGAAGACGAAGTTTCCGAAGAACCCGCAGGCCCCGAGGCTACTGAAAACGACCCCACCCTTTCCTTTAACGGCACCAATATCGCTCTCGGTCTTGAGGTTATGAACCAGAACAATATCGACGCTGCGATTTCTACTTTTTGGATTGATGCCGACCTTACCGACGGCGTTATCGAAACCGCTTTCGGTGATGACACTATCACTTGGCAGGCAGGTCAGTGGTTTGGTTACTACTGCTGGGAAGGCGCTGCTGATTGCAACGCTGAAAACGGCGTAGCTGTTCCCACTGTTGACCTCGGCGCAAAGAAGACTGTATACGGTGTTCGCGCAAACGTATACGGCGGTCCCG
Source organism: Eubacteriales bacterium (assembly GCA_045533895.1). GTDB lineage: Bacteria > Bacillota > Clostridia > Oscillospirales > CAG-382 > SFLA01. The sequence continues at coordinate 361 of JAZSIT010000122.1, read as the reverse complement.
GCTGGTCCGGCGTTATGGCTCCCGTTGCCGGCGAACTGCTCGTTTCCGATGACGGCGAGAACTGGACTTCCGTTGGCAAGGTTAACGTTACCGCAGGCGGCGAAAACTGCGTAACTTGGGTTGCAGTTGCAGCTCCCGAAGGAACTAATGCACAGTACGTACGTCTTGCACTTACCATGAACAGCGGCGGCGCGTGGATGTTTATTGATGAACTCGAAATCTACGGCGAATAATCGCTCGGTAAAAAACTGTAGAACGAAACGCAAAAATATTTGATGTTTGCTTTAGCGAACACCCAATGTAGGGGGCGGCGCCCTCGAAACGCACCCCACAAATGCTGGTAGCATTTGCAGGGACCCCG
>JAZSIT010000141.1:0-4321 GCA_045533895.1 Eubacteriales bacterium | reverse complement strand
GATAAAGGCTGTGAACTGTATTTTGCCGGCGTGGCAGACAGAATAATTATGTCCGGCGACCACGGCAGAGTGGATTATGACGAAGTAAATGCAATGAAGGATTACGCCGTTTCAAAGGGCGTGCCGGAGGAGCATATTTTTACCGACCATGCGGGCTTTGATACCTATGATTCGGTGTATCGCGCAAGAGATATATTTCTGTGTGAGAGCGTTGTGCTCGTAACTCATGAGTTCCATATAAACCGTGCAGTATTTTTGGCAAAGGCACTGGGTCTTGAGGCATACGGCGTTACCTGTGACGAGGAGGGATACCGTCCTTCCCGATTTACCACCCACGTCCGCGAGCCTCTCGCCCGCGTAAAAGCGGCGGCAAACGCGGTCTTTAAGCCAAAGCCCACATATTTGGGCGACAGTATTCCCATATTCGGAGATGCCTCCGCAAGCTGGGATTAAAAAAGGAAAGAGCAAATTATGAAGTTTCACAAAATAACCGTTCATGCCAATTCTCTGGGAGTTGAGTTTATTCAGGGCGTGCTTATGGGCGCAGAAGCCGAATGCTTTGAGATAGTTGACCCTACCGACCTGCAGGAACTGCTGGACACTCAGTACGTTCCCTTTGATTACGTTGACGATGCACTTCTCGAAACCAAGGACGAGGAAGCAAAGGTGCGCGTTTACCTTGCGGACAACAGTCAGGGCAGAGAAAAGATGCAGATGATTCTTGACGGCATCGAGGCGCTTAAGGGTGAGACCGAGTTCGACCTTGGCTCTCTGAATACCGAGGTAAGCGAAACTGATGACAGCGAGTGGGCAGACAACTGGAAGGAGTTTTTCCATCCTCTGCCTATCGGTGAAAAATTTGTAGTAAAGCCCACCTGGGAGGACTGGGAAGGGGAAGACAGAATTATTCTTGAGATAGATCCCGAATCCTCCTTCGGAAGCGGTCAACACGAAACCACCTCTCTGTGTCTTGAGACTCTTGAATACCTGCCTCTTGAAAATATAAGCGTACTCGATATGGGCTGCGGAAGCGGTATTCTGGGAATCGGCGCTTTGCTTTTAGGCGCAAAGGACGTTTTGGCTGTGGATATTGATAAAAATGCAGTAGATATTGCCGTAAAGAACGCCGCGCTTAACAAAGTTGAAAACTTCACCGGTCTTTGCGGAAACACTCTTTCCGATAAAGACGTATACGATAAAGTAACATCTAAAAAATACGGCGTTATTCTGGCAAATATCGTGGCAGACGTTATCATCGCCATGGCACCCACCTTCCTTAAGGTGTTGGAGGACGAGGGTACGCTTATCTGCAGCGGAATAATCTCCCCCCGTAAAGGCGAGGTTATAAACGCTTTATTGGAAAACGGATTTGCTCTTACTGGCATTAGTGAGAAAAACGATTGGGTTGCGTTAACATGTACCAAAGCATAGAAAAAGAAATGCGTGAGCTTGAGAAAGCTCTTGAATATCATTCCAAACGGTATTACGAGGACGACAGCCCCGAAATATCCGATTACGAATACGACGCTATGTTTGACCGCCTTAAAAAGCTGGAGGAACAGTATCCCGCTTTCGCTTCCCCTGCGTCCATTACTCACAGAGTTGGCGGTGCGGTGGCGGAAAGGTTTGAGAAGGTGCGCCATGCCGTGCCTCTTGGCTCTCTTACCGACGTTTTCTCTGCCGAAGAAGTAGTGGCGTTTTGCGCCAAGGTAAAGGAAACCTACCCCGATGCAGATTTTGTTGTAGAAGCAAAGATAGACGGCCTGTCTGTTGCGCTTACCTACGAAAACGGCGTGTTTGTTCTGGGTGCTACCAGAGGTGACGGCGACTACGGTGAGGACGTTACCGCAAACCTTAAAACCGTGCGTAATATTCCCCTTAAATTAAACACACCTGCTCCGCCCGAAACCCTTGTGGTACGCGGTGAAGTGTATATGCCCAAAAGTGTTTTTGCTTCTCTTAACCGTGTCCGCGAGGAGGAGGGGCAGGCGGTGTTCGCAAATCCCCGCAACGCCGCCGCAGGAAGCCTGCGCCAGCTTGATAGCCGTGTGTGCGCTTCCAGAAAACTGGATATTTTTGTCTTTAACCTTCAGCAGTCTACAGACGATATTCCCGTAACACACCGCGGAACGCTGGATATGCTTGAAGATTACGGCTTTACCGTTTCTCCCTTCCGCGTCGTGTGTAACACCGCAGAGGAAGTGGGTAAAGTTATTGAAGAAATCGGCGAAAAACGCTCCGCCCTGCCTTATGATATAGACGGCGCGGTGGTTAAGGTAAACTCACTCGAGCTCCGCGAGCTTATGGGCGAGACAGCATCCGTACCCCGCAGGGCGGTGGCGTACAAATATCCGCCCGAGACGGCGCAGACCGTTTTGCGTGATATTATTATTCAGGTCGGAAGAACGGGCGTGCTTACACCCAAAGCGGTTTTTGATACTGTCCGTCTTGCAGGCACCAACGTTACTCAGGCAACCCTTCATAATATAGATTATATTCGGGAAAAGGATATTCGTGTGGGGGATACGGTCTTCGTCCGCAAAGCAGGGGATATTATTCCCGAGGTTGTGGGGGTTGACACAAAACTCCGCCCCGAAAACACTGTTCCCTTTGAAATGCCGGAGGCCTGTCCCGTGTGCGGTGCCAAGACCGAGCGGGAGCAAGGTTTTGCCGCAACCCGTTGCACAAACATTTCCTGCCCTGCGCAGGTGCGGCGTGCGCTGGAGCATTTTGTTTCCAGAGACGCCATGAATATAGAAACGGTGGGCAAAAGCGTGGCGGCTCTGCTTATAGATTCGGGGTTGGTCAACGATATTTCCGACTTGTATTCTCTTGATAAAGATGCCGTTGCATCGCTTGACGGACTTGGCGAAAAGAGCGCTTTGAATATACTGGAATCTGTGGAAAAATCAAAGTCCGCAGGTCTTGCGAGACTCATTTATGCACTTGGCATCCGCCATATAGGCGAAAAGGCAGGGGCGACTCTTGCGGCAGAATTCGGGGATATGGAATCTCTTATGGCGGCAGATGTACAAACTCTTTGCGCCGTAAAGGATATCGGTCCCGAATCTGCGGAAGCGCTTGTAAGCTTTTTCGCGTCCGAGCGCAACAGACAAATTATTTCGCGTCTTAAAGAATACGGCGTGCTTATGACGGACAACAGCGTCAAAAACGGCGATATTCTCAAGGGAAAGACGGTAGTAGTCACGGGAACGATGGTGACTATGAAGCGGTCGGAGATAGAAGAACTTATACGCTCCTACGGCGGAACGGCTTCGGGAAGCGTATCCAAAAAAACAACAATGGTAGTGGCAGGCGCAGAGGCAGGCAGTAAAAAAGCCAAAGCCGAGCAGCTTGGCATACCTGTTATAACCGAACAAGAATTCTTGAAAATGCTTGAAATAAAGGAGTAATTTTTATGAAAACAGCATATCCCGTTTACATGGAAGCAGACGTTGTCGTATGCGGCGGCGGTACTGCAGGCGCCTTCGCGGCTATCGCGGCGGCAGAGCAGGGTAAAAAGGTGCTTGTTATTGAGCAGTTCGGCTCTCTGGGCGGAACAGCCACCAACGGTCTTGTTACCCCTGTAATGCACACTCATATCGCTTATAACCCCCAGTGCTCTTATATCCAGAAGAAGCTGGTGGAAAAACAGCTTAAGTACATCGGCTGTAACGAATCCGGCGATAAGTTCGATCCTCTTGTTCTCCGCATCGCTCTTGAGGAGCTGTGCGTTGAAGCAGGCGTAAACCTCCTTTACCACACCTATATCGCAGGCGTTGAGACCGAAAACGGCTCCGTTACCGCAGTAAAGATAGTTAACAAGGCAGGCGAACAGCTTGTTAAGGGTAAGATCTTTATTGACGCTACCGGCGACGGCGACGTGAGCGTTATGGCAGGCGCAGAATATACCAAGGGCAACCCCGAAACCGGTATATGTCAGCCTATGTCTCTCCGTTACATACTGGGCGGTATCGATATCCCCAAGGCAGGCGAATTCCTGCTTGCAGAGAAAGAGCGTACAGGTCTTGCAGGTGTTGCTTACGACCGTAACAATCCTTATACTTCTCTTTACGGCGGCGGCGTTGCAAGAACTCCTTGGGCGCTTACCAAGTCGGAGGCCAAGCGGTCTTAGGAAGACAAAGTGGCCAAACAACTCCTTGGCTCACAGAACGACATGGCTACGATCCGACTTAGCGCCCAAGGAGTTCTTGCACCGCCGCCGCCGTAAAGAGAAGTATAAGGATTGTTACGGTCGTAAGCAACACCTGCAAGACCTGTACGCTCTTTCTCTGCAAGCAGGAATTCGCCTGCCTTGGAG
>JAZSIT010000156.1:0-6771 GCA_045533895.1 Eubacteriales bacterium | reverse complement strand
ATCTCATTAACGGCAAACTCAAAAGCATCATATCCCGATTCAAATGAATACTTGTGCTTTATATCATCTGTATCGGAAAGGGAGGAAAGTCCCGTAAACATCATAAGATGAGGCTCAACTGTAAGAACAAAATCGCCCTGTACGTCTGCGTTTATCTGCGCAAGAGTCTCTTTGAGATATGCGTTGCCAAAACCGGGAGGAACGATAATTCCGTCTCCGTCGCAATCCTTAATATGCATATACTCAACGTAATCCTTAAGAAGGGCGTATGCACCGGATGCATCCTCGCCGCAGAAGGGGAAGTTGCCGTTATCAAGGACTACCCTCAGTCTGCCGCCGAACATATCCATAAGCTCCTTTACGTTTTCGGGGCTCTGACCGAAAATGCCCTTTTCGTTTTCGTGGCACAGAGCAAATCCTCTTTCCTCTGCCATTTCCAGCAATTGGGAAATAAGCTCAAAAACCTTTTCGCCAAAGCATTTTCTGTCCATATTTTCGGCAGGGTAAAAGCTGAACATACGCACACGCTTACAGCTCAGCTTATCGCCGATATCCATAATACGGGTGAATAATGCTTTGTGAGCATCCATATCTCCGTCAACCTTTATCTTTCCGATAGGCGAGCCGAGGGAGGACAAGGTTATGCCCGCGTTATCAAGCTTTTCTTTCACTGCGTCAACCTCGTTGTCGGTAAGCTCGGTAAAGCTTTTTCCGTCCACACCGCGAAGTTCTATCATATTTATTCCCAGTTTTTTCAGAGATTCAAGCTGCTCGTCAAAAACGGGGGAAATTTCATCCGCAAAGGCGGAAAGAATAAACTTTGCCATTTAATTATTACCTCCAAAGGGTACGACTACTATCTTGTTTTCTACAAAATATCCGGTATAAGAATGACCGTTGGGCCAAGTGTACACCGATTCACCTCTGTGTACGTAATCGTCTTTATCGTCATAACGGAAACTGCCGTCATCGTTGCGGAGACGGGTGTCCATATAGTCGTCAAGAAAATATCCTGTATAAGTTTCGCCGTTTTTCCAAGTGTATACGCCGTAACCGTTGCGTTTGTCGGCTTTGTATTCGCCGTTGTAAACGTCGCCTTCGGCAGAGGTAAACACACCCTTGCCGTCCTTAAGGTCATTTTTGAATTCGCCTTCGTATACAGCGCCGCTTGCCCAGCGGTATGTTCCGCTTCCGTGCATCATGTTATCGGAAAAACTGCCCTCGTAGGAGCTGCCTCCGGACATGGTGTACTTACCGCTTCCGTGCTTTTTGCCGCTCATCAAAGAGCCCACGTACACGTCGCCGTTGGCATAGGTATAAGTACCCATACCGGTTATTTCGTCATTAAGAAAATCGCCCTCGTACACGTCGCCGGTAGCGGCATAGGTCATTTTGCCTTTTCCGTTACGGTAGATACCGCTTATATTGCCTTCATACACGTCGCCGTTGGAAAAAACAATTTTTCCTGCGGCGAAATCAAGGGTAGCGGTGTCACCGTTGGGATAACGTATAGTACCCGTCATTTCCTGACCGCCGGACGCTTTTCCGAAAAACCGATATCCCTCGTCGGTAGAGACGAATCGGTATCCCATCGCAAGGAACACCACTACGGTTATTATAACCAGCACGACAGCCGCCAGCATTATTTTAATAAAAGGACTTCTTAATGCGTTTTTAACTTCGTTGTTCAAAACAGTTCACCTACGTTGTCAACAATAATGGGGGCAAGATAGGACGCCAACGCGCCTGTGGCTAATATAAGAACGATAAGACCCACCAGCGCAACCACGGGTATAGTTTCATTGCGGTACTTTTTATTCGCCAGTGTAACGTATTCTTCGGGAATATAATATTTGCTTTCTGCGGTGGTCTTTACCATTTTTGACATACCGCCGTTTTCGCCAAGCTGTTTTTTAAGATACGTGCCGGGCTTATCAATACCCATTTCATCACAGCTTTTGGCGTTTTCCTCGCCAATACAGTCGTTTGAGGTAAGGACGGAAACAAACCCGCCGCATATCTTTTTAATAAAATAAAGATATACTGCGGCAATGCACATACCTATAGTTATTCCCCAGATTACATAGGTTAAGATCATGTTTATCCTCCTATCTTATTTCGGTCTTGTTACCCATATAGGGACGGAGGGGTTCAGGGATAGCAATGCTGCCGTCCGCTCTCAGATTATTTTCAAGGAATGCAATAAGCATTCTGGGAGGTGCAACAACGGTGTTGTTAAGAGTGTGCGCCAGATATTTTCCGTCTTTTCCGTTTACACGTATTTTAAGTCTTCTTGCCTGCGCGTCACCAAGGTTGGAGCAGGAGCCTACTTCAAAGTACTTCTGCTGTCTGGGAGACCAAGCCTCAATATCAACACTCTTTACCTTAAGGTCAGCCAAGTCGCCGGAGCAGCATTCCAGCGTTCTTACGGGAATATCCATGGAACGGAAGAGATCAACAGTGTTTTGCCACAGCTTTTCAAACCATTCCTTGCTTTCCTCGGGCTTGCAGACAACAATCATTTCCTGCTTTTCAAACTGGTGTATACGGTAAACGCCTCTTTCCTCAATACCGTGGGCACCCTTTTCCTTACGGAAGCAGGGGGAATAGCTGGTAAGAGTATAGGGGAGCTCCTCTTCGGGAATGATACGGTCGATAAATCTGCCGATCATGGAATGTTCGCTGGTACCTATAAGATACAGGTCTTCTCCCTCTATCTTGTACATCATAGCGTCCATTTCAGCAAAGCTCATTACGCCGGTAACAACGGAAGAACGGATCATATAAGGAGGAATACAGTATGTAAATCCTCTGTCTATCATAAAGTCTCTTGCATACGCCAGCACTGCGGAGTGGAGACGTGCGATATCACCGGTGAGATAATAGAAACCGTTGCCTGCAACCTTACGGGCGGAATCAAGGTCAATACCCTTAAGACGCTCCATAATTTCGGTGTGGTAAGGAATCTCGAAATCGGGAGTTACGGGCTCGCCGAACTTTTGCAGCTCAACGTTCTCGCTGTCGTCCTTGCCAATGGGAACAGAAGGGTCGATAATGTTGGGAATTATCATCATTATCTGCTTTATCTTTTCCTGATACTCTTCCTCAAGCTTTTCAAGCTCGGCAAGTCTTTCAGCCTGTGCGTTGGCGGTAGCGCGTGCAGCCTCTGCCTCTTCCTTCTTGCCCTGACCGTACAGCATACCTATCTGCTTGGAAATACGGTTTCTCTCTGCGCGGAGGTTGTCTGCTTCCTGCTGAGCGGCGCGGGACTGTGCGTCCAGCTCGATTACCTCGTCAACCAACGGAAGCTTGGAATCCTGAAACTTATTGCGTATGTTCTGTTTAACAATTTCGGGGTTACTTCTTAAAAATTTAATATCAAGCATTTTATATTACTCCTCAAAAAATGTGCTTCCGCACAGGGATTTTATTAACTGTTCAAGATCTTCGGTGCCGGAATAAGCTATTGAAAGCTTGTTTCCGTTAATACTTACCCGTCTGCCCACCTGCTCGCTTACGCGGCTTTCAAGATTGCGGTAATACTGTCTTTCCACGGGGCTTTTTACGGGTGTGTTTTTGTTTTCCATAATCCGCTTTACCAGAGCTTCCGTTTCGCGGACGGAAAGATTGCCGGACACCACGCTGTTTGCGTGTGCGAGAAGCGCCTGCTCGGTCAGCTTTTCGGTAAGGGGGATAAGTGCTCTGGCGTGTCCGTAGGTAAGCTTTTCCTCTCTTACTAAATTCAGCACGGATTCGGGCAGGTTAAGAAGCCGAAGTATGTTTGCAACCGCAGCACGGGATTTACCCACTTTTTTAGCCGCCTGCTCTTGGGTAAGAGAAAAACTTTCCATTAAGTCTCTGTATCCCAGCGCTTCTTCAACGGGATTAAGGTTTTCTCTCTGCAGGTTTTCAATAAGTGATATTTCCGCCGCGCTCACATCGTCGGTGTCCTTCACCAGCACGGGCACTTCGGTAAGGCCGGCAATCCGCGCGGCACGCCAACGGCGCTCGCCTGCAATAATTCCGTAATATCCGTTGCCCTTGTCGCGCACGACTATGGGCTGGATAATTCCGTGCTCCTTAATAGATTCAGCCAATTCCTCCAAAGCCGCAGGGTCAAACTTTTTTCTTGCCTGCTTGGGGTTGGGTTCAATATCCGTAAGTCTTACCAGAGTAACACCGCTTTGACCTGCGCTTGTTTCATATATGTTTTCTGCCAGCAGAGCGTCAATACCTCTGCCCAAAGCCTTTTTAACAGCCATTTATTTACACCTCTCTGCAAATTCATCTGCCAGCGCCGTATAAGCCGCCGCCCCCTTGGATGTGCGGTCGTAATCGATAATCGCCATACCGTAGCTGGGCGCTTCGGATAACTTTACGTTTCTCGGCACGGGGGTCCTGAACAGCTTGTCCGCAAAGTATTTCTTAAGCTCGTTCATTACCTGCGCGGTAAGGTTCAACCTTCCGTCATACATATTAACAAGAACTCCCAAAAGTTCAAGAGACGAATTGTAAAGTTTTCTCACGGATTTTATTGTAATTGTAAGCTGGGTAAGTCCCTCCAGCGAATAATATTCGCACAGCAGGGGTATTACCACACCGTCGGACGCTGTCAGCGCGTTGAGGGTGACCAAGCCCAGAGAGGGCGGACAATCTATAATTATGTAATCGTATGCATCTCTCACCTTGTCCAGCGCGGATTTTAACTTGGTTTCTCTCCGCTGCGTGTCCACCAGCTCAAGCTCGGCGGCGACAAGGTCTATACTTGAAGGAATAACAGACAGGTTTTTCGTGTTACTGCGGCAAATACATTCAGCCGCCGTCTTTCTGCCGATAAGCAGGTCATACACGCTGCCGGGAATGTTTCTTTTGTTTATTCCGAGTCCGCTTGTGGCGTTACCTTGGGGATCTGCATCCACCAACAAAACGTTGTTACCCTTTGCGGCTAAGCAGGCGGCAATATTAACGGCGCTGGTAGTCTTTCCCACGCCGCCCTTTTGGTTTGCAAAGCTAATTATCTTCCGTCTGCCCATAGCAAAAACCTCTTACTTAATATAATGATAGTTTCATTCATATAAGTATATCAATTTTTGCGCCCAATGTCAATATTAAACCTCAATATCCTCTGCCAGTTCCTTTGCGGTAAAGGGCGTCGCCTTTGCCGCCCACAGCATTCCACACAGCTTTCTCAGCTTTTCGCCTCTGTATTCGGGCCGTACCACCGTGCTTACCGTGTTGCCGTCTTCTGTCCGCTTGGTTACGGTTATCATTATTCCGTTCAGTCTGTATTCAAGCGTGTAACCGTCTTCTGCCGTTGTCAGTATATCCCGCGTTTCCATTTATCTTTTTCCTTTTTTGTTTTCATTATCTCATTTATTATGCGCAAAAAATGTCATACTCTGCGGTTATTTTATAAAAATATCGTTTTTTGGCTTTTTTTATAGGTTGCCTGCACGGTTTATTGGACACCTGATGCGATAAAATATAGCCGTAGAAAGGAGATGACAATAAATGATATGGTTTATCGCATTGGTGCTTTATCTGTGTATGCTGTGCGCGGTATCCGCAGTAAAACAGAAATAGCGCAAAATACCCAAAACGCTTTTTAACAAACGGTTTATTTTTTGTTAAAAAAGCGTTTTCTTTTTTGCCCGACACATATTGACAATGTTGAAAACTTCATATATAATATGTAGCGTGCGAGGTATGGCGTTTTTTAGGAAAAACGCTGTCAAACCTTGCAGATAATAAAAAAACGGCAAAAGCCGTGAAATATGAAAGGGTCATACTTATGGACATTATTCTCGTCCTTGGCATCGTTATAGTTGCTGCGCTTCTCGGTCTCGGTTACGCTGCAATCAACTATTTCTCTGTCAAGAAGCTCGATGAAGGTACTGACAGAATGAAGGAAATCGCTTCCGCAATTCGTGTTGGTGCAAATGCCTTCATAACCTATGAGTACAAGATTGTTGCTATCGTTGCAGTTGTAGTAGCAGTTCTGCTTGCGCTCGTAATCTCTTGGTCTTCTGCCGTTGCATTCATTGTTGGTGCAACTATGTCTGCTTCCGCAGGCTGGGTTGGTATGAAGATCGCTACTTTTGCTAACGTCCGTGTTACCAACACCGCACGTACCACCAAGTCTCTTTCCAATACCCTTAAGGTTGCTTTCAAGGGCGGCTCTGTAATGGGTCTGTGCGTTTCCGGATGCGCTCTTCTCGGTATTTTTATCGTATTCCTCGTATTCGGCGTAGGCCTCGGTCAGATCGACGCTTCTGTTGCAGGCACTCAGGCTGCTTCCTGCAAGAGTATCCTCGGTCTCATCAATCCTTCTCTTAACTTCGGCGCAGGCTTTACCATGACCCTTTCCGGTTATGCTCTCGGCTGCTCTGTTATCGCAATCTTCGCACGTATCGGCGGCGGTATCTACACCAAGGCTGCAGATATGGGCGCTGACCTTGTTGGTAAGACCGAAGCTCACATTCCCGAAGATGACCCCAGAAACCCCGCTACCATCGCAGACAACGTTGGCGACAACGTCGGCGACGTTGCAGGTCTCGGCTCCGACCTTCTCGAAAGCTACGTTGGCGCTCTTCTTTCGGGCACCATCCTTGCAATCGAGCTCTTCGTTCAGGGCGTTTATGCAGACACTGCTATCCTCAAGTCGATGATCATGTTCCCTCTTGCATTCGCTGCAGTAGGTCTTATTTCCTGTATTCTCGGTATCGCTTCGCTCTTCATCCGCAAGAAGCTTTCCGATAACCCCCACAAGGA
>JAZSIT010000190.1:0-7342 GCA_045533895.1 Eubacteriales bacterium | reverse complement strand
TTTTTTCGGGGTCCCCGCAAATCGCAGATTTGTGGGGTGTTTTTTCGGGGTCCCCAAAAATGCGAAGCATTTTAGGGGTATCTCTATTTCTCCCACACCTGTTGGCGGAGAAGCTCATAATCTTCGTTGGTTAAAGCGCCGTCATCGTTCATATCGGCGGCGAGGAAGTACGCACCTTTAAGGGAATCAGGGTTATTTATGGCAGACAGAAGTGTATAATAATCGTTTGCATCCACCTTTCCGTTGCCGCTTATATCTCCTTTTACCACAAAAAGGTATGTAAAGCCTTGGTTTTTAACGGTACTTCCGGTGCCCACAAAGGTATGGGGCGAGGTTACGGTTACATCGTGAAGGAACATTTTTTCACATTCCTCGGGGGTAACGCCCTCCGAAAGGCCGTTAAAATATATTCCGCTCAACTTAATTCCCGTGCCCGAGCGGGGAATAACGTATGCTTGTGAGGAAAGCTTCCACGCCTTCATAAGCCAGCCGTTACGCTGTTTGAGCCAGTTGCGCAGATATTCTACATTTTCTAAATATGTTTTATCCGGCACTCGCTCCAAGGAGCTGTAAACACGGTCTATCTGCCAGCCTGCATCGGTATAATTTCGGTCAAAGGACGCGCCGTATTGCGCCAAGAGGGTATCTATATAACTTTCGCCCTCTCCGGTTTCGGAATACAAGCGCACTATTTTCTGCTGAAGTTCAAGAAAACGATTGTTGCGCACAGTCCTGAAATCTTCGCAATTATTAAGCTGATAAAACCAATCTACGTTGCAATATATGCTTTCATAGGAAAGTCCGCTTCCGTAGTAATTGTTGTAATCCAGATAATAGGTATCCAGACAGTTGCCCATGGTAAGGTCGAAATCCCACACGGGACCGCCGTATATCTTACCGTCTTTTATATAAAAACGGGTACTGCCGACAGTGATATCCACCTGCTTGAAATATTCCAAAATGATATAAAAATCCACCATGGACTCTATATCAAAGTATTTTTGTATCTCTGCATAATTTCTTGAAGTCAAAGCGTTTTCCGCCTTAGCAAGAAACCGCTTCAGATACGAAAGCTGTTCTTGAGTTATTTCCTCCGGCTCGTTTACCGCAAAGCGTATGCCCAGCACGGGGGAATTGAAATACACAGTTCCCTCTTCCTCGCGGACATCTCTTTCCAAAAGGAATTCGTAATTATCCGTATCGATATCCACGCGGGTCTCCCCTGCTTCAACCGCTTCGCAAAGGAGATAGTTGCCCAAAAGAACGTCGTTAAGATAAACGTCTACAAAACGGCTGTCCGGCGTATACGCAAGGACGGTTTCGCGCGCAAAAGCAAAAACCATTTCGTTGCGGAAAAGTGTTTTTTCGTAGCAATTCGCCAGCAGACACCATTTCTTGCCGCTTCCCAAGCCCAGAATATCCGTCTTGCCGCTTAATTTGAAGTTATACGGCTTTTTCTCGCCGGACGAGGTAGAGTTGCCTCTCACCTTTATCGTGCTTTCTGCGTCCTCAAAGGACTCGCCGTAAATATCGACAATACGGATATTGCACGAGCGGTATTCCTCCAATACAATATCCGTATCCGTTTCGATATAAATTCTATCGATATCATATACGGGGGCGGGCGTAACCGCAATATCTTCGGAAACATCGGATATATCTTTTGATACATCCTTTGAAATGTCTTCGGAAGAAAAAACGCAAGATGATGCAAATGCGCAAACAAGCGCAAGCGCAAGACACAAAATCTTTTTCATTATGCCCGCCTCCCCGTAAAGTATTTTTTATTTCATATCCTCGTAAGCGTCGAGAGTTTTCTCCATATCTGCTTCAACCTGACCCTGAATGGATTCCCAGTAAGAAGCAAGACCTGCGTTGTTGCGCAGACAGTGAGAATATACGCCTATAAGTCCGCCCCAGTTGTAGATACCGCCAAGGTCGTAAATACGGTTAGAAAAAGCGATATCAAGCATGCGTGCGTCGTCGTCGGATTCAACTGCCTGAAGCTTAAGAGTGGTTTCATAGAAAGCTTCTCTGAGGCTCTTGCCGGTAGAAGGAGAATGGCTGTAGAATGCCAGTGCTTCCAGAGCGTATACGGTAGCATCAAGGTTTTCGTCGTTGGTAGAGGGGATTGCAAGTACTTCGGACTGGTATGCGTTGATGCCGGAATAATAATCTTTCTGCTCTTCGTTGAACTTGGGAATGGGAACTACACCGAAGTTTACGCCTTCTTCTTCGGTAGCACCGTCTCTGATAGTAACGATACCGTTAGCAACGGTAAGATAATAGAGACCTCTGCCGTTCTTGAAGATGCTGCTGATACCGGACCAGGATTCAGGAATCTGCTCAACGTAAACACAAGCGGTAGGATCGCCCATGATTTCCTGAACCTTGCCGAATACATCGAAGGATTTCTGGGAACCTACGGTAAAGTTGAAGCCGTCTTCGGTACGCTCAACGGTAGACAGACCGGAGCCTGCAACCATCATGGTAGAACCGTAAGCATCGCCGAGAAGACCGTAAGTACAGTTAACGTTGGTCCACTTTCCATCGGGATCGGGCTGGGAAACTGCCTTTGCGATAGTGTAAAGACGGTCATAAGTCCATTCGCCGTTATCTACCATATCGTACATTGTGCCGTACTGATCGATAAGGCCGTTATTTTCATACATATCCTTGTTGAACAGGAAGAGATATGTGAACATATCGTCGCCGATAAGAGCGTCACCTGCTACAACGTAGGTATCGCCGGAAGCGGAAAGAAGCTTGATAGAGCTCTGGTCCCACCACTCGTTCTCAAGGAGAAGAAGGTCATCCAGCTTGTGGAAAGCACCGGAGGTAATCTTGGGTATCATGTTGTAAACGTCGCCCACGATAACATCATAGGTATCCATACCGGTGGCAAGCATATCGTCGATTTTCTCGTTGGGATATGCCTCTGCGATTATCTCGATTTTAATGCCGTAGTTTTCTTCGATAAAGTTGTTTCTTTCTGCAACTACATCGTTAATAACATTGCCGGTAAGCTCTTCTGTGGGAGCGAACTGCATTTCACCGAACTTGTGTCTTCCCTGCTCAATGGTAAGAATAGTAACGGTAGTGCCGTTGAAATCCCGCTTTTCAAGAGGGAAAACAGGGCCTTCGGGCTCCTGGGAAACATCCTTGCTTACATTTGTATCCGCAGGATCGTTACAAGCGGTAAGCACGGGAACTAACACCAAAAGCGCGAGCAATAAAAGTGCTGTGATTTTTTTCATGTCGGGTTCCTTTCAAGTTTTATTTTTAATATTTTTGGTTTTCATCACATAATTCCTTAAGCGGACAAATTCCGCATGACGGATTTTTTGCTTTGCAATATTCTCTTCCGAACATTACGATACGGTGGCAAAAGCCGGATTGTTTTTCTGTGGGAATGAGGGGAGTAAGTTCCCGCTCAACGGTTAGCGGGTCTTTTTTGGTGCAAAGCCCCAGCCGCACGGATATTCTAATGCAGTGGGTATCCGCCACAATGCCGCCCAGACCGTAAATATCGCCTCTGAGCAGATTTGCCACTTTTCTGCCCACGCCGCGTAAAGAAAGAAGGTCGTCCATGCCGGAGGGTATCTCGCCTCCGTAAACCTCCACTATTCTGCGGCAGGCTTCACGCAAAGCCTTTGCCTTTGAATTATACAGTCCCACGGTGTATATGTATTTTTCCAGTTCGCCCTCTTTACTTTCCGCAATGGAAAGAGGTGTTGGAAACCGTTTGAAAAGTTCAACCGAAACTGCGTTTACCCGTTCATCGGTACACTGGGCGGAAAGCACCGCCATTACAAAGAGACGGTATGGGTCTGCGCCTGCGTCAAGTCCGCAGACTGCATCGGGATATACTTCATACAGCTTTTCGGTTATAAGTCTTGCTTTGTTATTCATTGAAAATATAGTTTACATCTCCCGAAAGGAGCGCCATAATACCCTTGTACACGTTTTCCGCTCTGTCCTCAAAATTACCCAGAAGCTGGTGGGCGTATCTTTCCTCTGTGACGTACAGCTCCACGTTCATAAGAGTTTTCTCGTTATCGGTTATAGAGCAGTTTATGGTGTACCCCTCGCCGCACTTTTTCATGTCCGAGGAGATGCGGGTGCCTGTCTTACGGAGAGCAATAAGTCTTTGGGCACTGCGGAGCGCCTGCTCGCGGACGGTGTTGTAAAGCCGTGTCTCCACGTTGCTTACAGCCTCTCTGCCGGATTCGGATATTAAATATGTCATAACCCCGTCTTCAAAAAACGCCTCGATCTGACCTGCCTCCACAAGATCTGCAAAGCAATCAGCAAAATCGAAAAAGTTAACGAATCCGTCCTGCACCACGATTTCGCTTACGGTATCGTAATCCAAAGGCTCGCCCAGACTTTTAAGGAGATAAAGTATAAACACCTTTATCTCAAATTTCTCTGTAAGGACCAAAATTTTCACCTCTATAATATATTACAGCATTTTTATTAAAAATTCAATAGTAACTTATACTTGCAATATCTTTTTTTTAGTGTTAAGATTATATATTGAGATATAATACTGTTTTAAGGAGTATTTTTATGGCAGACAGCTTTTACGGAGGAATAAAAATAAATAAAACCGGGCTTTCCCACGGTGTAAACGCAACGGAGTTTTCCCCCGCGGCTATCGCCATTAACGTAACCCAGCAGGCAGGCGGCGAGACAACCCCCTGCGTTACCGAGGGGAGCTGCGTGGCGAAGGGACAGATAATTGCGGAGAGCGACATGCTGGCTTTTCTTCACGCGCCCATTGCGGGCAAAGTGGTTCATTTGCTGGAAAAGGACGGTAACCACTATATCGTGATAAAATCCGACGGAAGTAACGCAGTAGCCGAGCCAAAACCTTTTGCGAAGCCTATAAGCGAAATCAGCCCCGAAGAAATAACCGAAAAAATACGCCGCATGGGCGTGGTGGGAACCTACAGCAATTTCCCCACCCACATTAAAATTATCGCATCCCGCGGAAAAGCCTTTTGTCTGGTAGTGAACTGCGTTCAGTCCGACCCCTACTCAAGCTTTGTCCGCGAGATAGTTAAGGCATGCCCCGAAAAACTGGTTATGGGTGCCAGAATACTTGCAAAAGCCATTGGAGTGAAGCAGGTAATATTTGCACTTGAAAACAACGAGCGAAAGGCGTATTCCGCCCTCTCGTCTGTTCTTACAACCAAAGAAAAGCTTATATCCGTCGTACGCCTTGCGCCCAAATATCCTTTGGGCGAGGAGAGAAATCTGCTTTGCGCCGTAATCAGAAAAGAAGTGCCCGCCGGCAGAGCCACCCACGATATCGGCTACACCGTATTTTCTGCGGAAACGGTACTGCGCGTATACCAAGCCTGCGCAGAAGGAAAGCCGGTTACAGATAAATATGTTACCGTAAGCGGTCCGTTGGCGTCAAAGCCCGCAAACCTTATAGTTCCCATAGGAACGTCGCTCCGCACCGTTACCGAAAAATGCGGCGGCGTGCCGGAAAACGCTATATGCATATACGGAAGCGCCATAAACGGCAAAGAGGCAGATTTGGACAACGGCTGTATATGCAAGTCTACGTCCCAGCTTCTTATAACCCACAAGCCTGAAAAGAAAACTATTGCCTGCATACGGTGCGGTGAATGTATACGCCGATGCCCTATGCATCTGGCGCCCCACGCATTTATTGACGGAACTCACAAGCCCGCATGGGCAAGGCTCTGCGATATGTGCGGATGCTGTGAGTACGTATGTCCTTCCGGAATAAAGCTGCTTGATATTATTGAAAACCATAAAAAGGAGGCGCAGAAATGAGTTATTCCCCTGCTATATATAAAAATACGTCTGCGTTTTCCTTTCCTGCAGACAGATGCGTTGCGCTGTTGCCCATTATTGCGTGGAGCGTATTCGCATACGGCTGGAGAGCGCTGTTTATAACCGCGATATCCGTGTTTTTTGCGCTGGCGGTATATATTCCCGTAACATACGCGGTAAAAAGACAGCCTCTTGCCTACGTTGTGTTTGACGTTATCCTTTCTGCGGCGGTATTTTCATTTACCCTGCCCGTATCCGTGCCCTACTATATTCCCATGCTGGGCGGCGCCCTTGCGGCAGTGCCCTCACTTTGGAAGCCCGAAAACAGAAAGGTCTTCTTCGGCGGATTCTTTTCTGCCGCCGCAGTACGCCTTTTATTCCCCAAGTTGCTTGATAGGGCGACGCAAGCCTTTGAATACGTTTCTCCTTTCCTTTTTTCGCCTGCGGAAAGTGATATAAACTCAATACGTACTTACACCCCGTTACAGCTTCTTGCGAAAGGAAAAGTATCCTCCGGCACACTGCTTGACCAGCTTTACGGAACAATTTCGGGAAATATCGGTGAGATAAGCGTAATACTCTTACTGGCAGGCGGAATCTTTTTGCTTGCGCGGAAAAAACTGCGCTGGCAAGCACCCGTGTCCCTTTTGCTCACCGTGGGACTTGTGACCCTTTTGCTTCCCGAAGGCGACAGCGAGGCTATATTCTTTATGCTGGTGTCCCTCCTTTCCGGCGGTATTGTGCTGGCGGCAGTCTTTGCCTGCTCCGATGACCTTTCCCTGCCCATAACCGGTACGGGAAGAATAGTTTTCGGTATCGGCGCGGGACTTATAACTCTGGCGGTGCGGTATTTTACCGATTCTGCCGAAGGAATATACGCCGCAGTAGTTATTATGGGACTGCTTACCCCCGTTATTGACAGACACACTCTGCCCGTAGCATACGGCAGAACGAAAATAAAAGGAGGCAAAAAATGAGTTCTTTTGTTCTTTCCGCTTTTTGCCTTATTGGGCTGCTCCGCATTTTCTGCTCACTGCTGTTAAGGGACAAGACCTTTCTTTCCGGTGAAAGCAAGCCGGTATATGTAAGTGCTGTATCTATTGCCCTTTCCGCTTTCGGCGGTGCCTGCGGCGGCGGATATATATGCCTTACCGCAGTAAAGACGCTGGCTTCCCCCACTCTGCTTACGGCTGTATCCGCCGTGGCGGCGGCTGTTCTGGCAGTAATACTGGCGTTTATCGCAAAAAAGATATACAAAATAAGCGGTGTATATTTTCCTGCCATAATTCTGTGCGCCGTGCTTTCCGCGGTAATGACGGCTATCACCTTCTCGGGTGAAAATATAACCGATCTGGCGGTAACCTCTGCACTTTCCGCAGTTACCTTTGCAATTGTTTTTGTTTTGTGGCACGCGGTAAAGCTGGGCACAAGCAAGGTAAAGCACGGATATATACTTGAAGGAGTATGTATCGCCGCGGCGGTAACAACGGTGTTTTCCGTTCTGTAAAAAATCCCCCATACCAACGGG
>JAZSIT010000092.1:0-12558 GCA_045533895.1 Eubacteriales bacterium | reverse complement strand
AACATGGACTGTATACTAGATGTCCAAGCATCGTAGATATATAAGCAAAAGCCGCCCTTGCAAAAGCAGGGCGGGACACACTCGATATAAGGGCACACCTGCTCTTAAAGTAGATGCTATTTACTGTGAATATATTTTACCATAAAAGACAGATTTTGTCAAGAGAAACCTCTTGCGATGGGACGTATCGAATGAAAGAGTCAAGCCGTTGTCAAAAGACAACGGCTTGGGGTTTAATTTAACGATGTGAATAATACTATATGTTCTTAATTTTGAGAATCCCTTATTTTTTCTTGAAATCTAATAGCAAACCAAGACATTGACCCCATAACAATGTAGAAAGAAAGAATGGTAAAAAGCGTATCTATCATTATGTTGTCGAAAGCTATCGAAATAAGTATTCTCACTAACGCTATTCCGAAAACACTACCAAAGATTAATATCATGAATTTTATAAAATCCTTTATTTTAAGAGAGTATCTAAGAGACGTGAAACTGAAGTATATGAAAGGAACTATATTAACGATAGGTATTAAACAAAGTGCTTTTTGCGTTTTAATAGTCATAAAAATCTCCTATATAGTTATTTAAATATGCTTGGATCCCAGGCAATAAATCCGGTTAATCCCATTCCAGCATACGAGCCACTCACAGTTATTGATTTTATCGAAGCACCTAAAGAATCATAACTATAAGAAGCGATAGTTGTACCGTTCTTCTTAACATTAGTGATATATCCAAGGCTGTTATAGGTGTAATCAAAAGTAGTATTAACTTGGTTTGAAGTGGAAATTCCCGTGCCTATGGAAAGAGAAGAAACTAAAGTTGTTCCTGTTTTATACGTATATCCATAAGCGTAAAGGGGGGACCTATAAAAAGCAAAACCCGCCCTTGCAAAAGCAGGGCGGGACACACTCGATATATGGGCACACCTGCTTTTTTAAGTAGATGCTATTTACTGTGAATATATTTTAACGCAAAACACACATTTTGTCAAGGAGATTTTCAAAACGGCAAAAAGTAAAAACGAGACTCCTTTTACGGAGTCTCGCATAGTTTTATTCGGTGCGCAAAGCGACAACAGGGTCCTTCTTGGCGGCGCTTCTGGAGGGAATTACGCCGGAAAGCATGGTAAGAATAACGCTTATTATTACAAGTATGACAGCAGTGAAAACAGGAAGTGCCGCACTAAGGTTGCCGATACCGGTAAGGTGGTGCAGTATCATATTAATGGGTATGCACAGCAGATAAGTTACGGCAACACCCACTAAACCGGAAGCAAAACCGATAATAACCGTCTCTGCGGTAAACATGGAAGAAACGTTCTTCTTGGAAGCGCCGATAGCACGGAGAATACCGATTTCTTTTGTACGCTCCTGAACGGAAATGAGGGTGATAACACCGATCATTATTGACGAAACGATGAGAGAAACCGCAACAAAAGCTATAAGAACGTAAGTGATAGCGTTTATGATAGTTGTGATAGACGACATCATAAGACCAACGTAATCTGTATAAGCGATCTTCTGCAGATCGTCAACGCTGTTATTGTATTTCCGGATAGCTTCTTCAATTATATCCTTGTTTTCGAAAGACGATGCGTAAAGATTCACCGAAGAAGGCGTTTCGATATCAACATATCCCAAAACGCGGAGGTTTGTTTCGTAATCGGAATCGGAAAATTCCAAAACCGCATCATAATAATCCGCACACTGTTCTGCAGTATAAGTGGGGAGCGCGGCATCAAGCAAAGCGGCGAGCTGTGAAGGCTCCATACTGCCGAGCTGTGCCTGTACCTGCGCGGCGTACTGTGCGGCATATTGCTCCGCCAACAAGGTGGTAAAAATCTCGGTTATATCTTCATCGCTCATTGCATCGATATAAGAAGCGACATCGTCTTCTCTCATACCCATTTGCTGTGCGAGGCCGGTGATGAGAGAAGTGCGCATTTCCTCCATTGTCATGGATTCCAGCATGGTATTAACCGCAAGTGAAATCTCCGTATCGGAAGGAATAGACATTATTGAAATATACGCCTTGGCTTTTCCGGCTTCGTCAAGAGTTGCAACGTGAGCAAGGAACAACTGCTGTTTTTCTTCTGCGGGAAGGTTTCCTGCCGCATCCCTAAAAGGAAGGCCGGTAAAAATATCGGTGCCGGGATTTTTAATCTGCTCTTTAACTGCATCGGATGCAACGCCCTGCTCTATAACACGCTCGGTAAGCTTGCTGGTATAGCAGATAGAACCGGTAAGCATGGAAGAAATGGAGTCTTCTGCAGGACGGATAATACCGGAAACCTTGAGAGGAATACCGTTATCATAGAGATAACGCAAACCTGCATCAGTATTGCGAAGGTCGATATAAAGACCGGTTTGAGCATCTATAGAATAGCAGGAAGAATTGAGCACGGTACGGAATTCCATATCGCATATCTCTTCATAAGACCAGCTTTCGGTCGGAAGTTCAAGCTCGGTGCCGTTCAAGACAGCATCTACCACCTTCTCCATATCTTCTTTGGTGGTAAGTCCAAGCGCGTAGAGAGTCATATCATCAAGTTCGTTGTTTTCATCAAGAACTAACACAACTTCGTCATATTCGGTAGGCCAAGTGCCGTAAACTAGGTCATACTGCTTTTCCACAAGATCGCTTACTAATTTCCCGTTTTCACCGGGAAGCATTTCCTGCCAGAGTCCTCCGCCGGATGACATAGATGACGACATGCCGGAAAACATTGAAGAACTGCCGGACCCGCTTCCCCCGGTCATTGAAGAAGACATGTTCATTCCAAAGTTTTCAATAAGCAGCTCTCGTAAAAGCGCCTGTGTATCCGAATGAACTATCTTGCCGTTTTCATCCTTTGTGTAAACCAAAAGGTTGAGGTCATAGGTATACTGTACACCGTTGAGGGCTTCTTTGAGTTCATCGTTATCGGAAGATTCGGAAAGTGAGGACTCAATATACTCCTTAAACGCCTTAAGGTCGTTTTCGGTGGCTTCTGTGCTGTTGAGCGCATTTATCATTGCCGAAAGCATAGCTTTCTGATAAACAGCGTCATTTTCGTGGTCATCGACAGACTCTGCTTGGCCGATAAAGGTCATCAACAACGTGCTTATATCCAAATGCTGTGTTTGAATGGTAAGCGGATAAGATGAGAGTGTCTCCTCCTGAACAGTATCGATATACGCCGTCATACCGTTAGAAACCGCATAGATCAGCGCGATGCCGATGATACCGATACTTCCCGCAAAGGATGTGAGGATGGTACGGCCTTTTTTGCTGATAAGGTTTTTAAGGGACAGCGCAAAGGAAGTGCCGTAAGAAAGAGAGGGTTTCTTCGCATTCTTTTTGCCGGAAACAGCTTTTTCCTTAAGACGTTCACGCTGAATTTCATCGTCAGTGAGCGGTGCCGAATCTCCGGTTATGATGCCATCAACCATATTTATGATACGGGTGGAATACTTTTCCGCAAGATCGGGGTTGTGAGTAACCATTATAACCAGACGGTCACGGGAAATTTCTTTAAGAATATCCATTACCTGAACGCTGGTCTCGGTATCGAGAGCGCCGGTAGGCTCGTCGGCAAGAATAATATCGGGGTTGTTTACTATAACGCGGGCGATAGCCACACGCTGCATCTGTCCGCCGGACATTTCGCCGGGCTTCTTTTTGAGATGGTCGCCAAGACCTACTTTAATAAGAGCTTCTTTGGCTCTTTTGCGGCGTTCACGCTTGGGCACGCCGGAGAGGGACAATGCGAGCTCTACATTCTGAAGCACCGACTGATGCGGAATGAGGTTATAGCTCTGGAAAACAAAACCGATAGAATGGTTACGGTATGTATCCCAGTCTCTGTCCTTAAAATCCTTTGTACTTTTGCCGTTTATAAACAGATCTCCGTCTGAATAACGGTCCAATCCGCCGATAATATTGAGCATGGTTGTCTTTCCGCAGCCGGACGGGCCTAATATAGACACGAAATCGCAATCGCGAAACTGAAGGTCTATTCCCCGCAGTGCGTATACCTTGATATCGCCTGCAGAATATTCCTTTTTAATGTTCTTTAGTTCAAGCATTGTTGTTCTCCTTTGGCATAGTGTTCTTACGAAACAGCATTAAATAAAAACGAATGTAAAGCCCCAAACTGATTACCAGCGACACAGCGCATATCAACAGCAGTGTAATCGAAGCAGCCGAAGGCATATTTGGGAAAATGATAAAAAGGATAATCGTCGCATACAGCACGACTGTATTTAATTTGCCGTACCACCTCGCGCTGTTAATCGAATCAAGCTTTTTAATTGCGACCATACCCATTAACAGCATTATAACTTCTTTTGCGATAAACATACCCACAATCAACCACATCTCGGGAACACGGGTAGCAATACAGAATATGACAGTTATCTGTGTTAGTTTATCGGCGATAGGGTCCAATATTTTCCCGAAATCCGAAACCATATCGAATTTACGGGCAATTATACCGTCAACAACATCGGTTATACCTGACAGCACTATAAATACCACCGCCTCGATATACATTTGTTTGAAGCAGTATAAATAAACAATAAATGGTATAAGCAATAATCTGACGATGCTCAACAAATTGGGGACAGTGACTATCTGTTCTTTTTTGAAAATTCTGTTCATTATGCGTTTTCCTCGCGCCAACCCTTTCACGCATTCAGTATATTAATAAATTCTTTTCCGGTTATGGTTTCATTACGGTAAAGATATAAAGCTAATTCATCAAGTTTTTCACGGTTTTCATTGAGAATATTAACAGCTTTTTCATATTGTTTTTTAATAAGTTCAGCCACAAGACGGTCAACTTCCGTTTGTGTTTCCGGTGAACATACAGACGCAGTGTCTCCGCCGAGATAACGATTGTTTTCGGTTTCCAAAGCTACCATACCAAACTCGTCGCTCATACCGAAACGAGTTATCATAGAACGCGCAAGTTTTGTTGCCTGCTCTATATCGTTGGAAGCGCCTGTGGTTATATTCCCTACCGCAACCTGCTCTGCGGCACGGCCGCCGGTAAGTGTTGCGATTTTATTTTCAATATCTGTTTTTGAAAGAAGATATCGGTTGTTTTCTTCTGTCTGCATAGTGTAACCCAATGCACCTGATGTACGTGGTACAATGGTTATCTTTTGAACCGGCGCAGTATCCTCCTGCTTGGCGGCTACCAGTGCGTGGCCAATCTCGTGGTACGCAACAATCAGTTTTTCTTTATCTGTCAAAATGGCGTTTTTCTTTTGATATCCCGCGATAACCACTTCGATACTTTCTTCAAGGTCATATTGGCTTACAGCTTCCCTGCCGTTTCGCACGGCGCGTAACGCAGCCTCGTTAACAATATTCGCCAATTCAGCACCGGACGCACCGGAAGCCATTCGCGCAACGGTAAGAAAATTTACATTTTCTTCCACCTTGACCTTACGTGCATGCACCTTTAATATAGCTTCTCTACCTTTGAGATCGGGAAGGTCTACGGGCACCCGTCTGTCAAATCTACCCGGGCGGGTAAGCGCCGGATCAAGGGTTTCGGGACGGTTGGTTGCCGCAAGAATTATCACGCCGGTATTACCTTCAAATCCGTCCATTTCGGTAAGCAACTGGTTAAGAGTTTGTTCTCTTTCATCGTTACCACCCAATCTTCCGTCGCGCTTTTGTCCGATAGCGTCGATCTCGTCAATGAAAACAATGCAGGGTGCTTTCTCTTTCGCCTGCTTGAACAGATCTCTTACCTTCGAAGCGCCCATTCCCACGAACATTTCCACAAATTCCGAACCTGACATAGAGAAAAAAGGAACGTTGGATTCGCCGGCAACTGCTTTCGCAAGCATAGTCTTTCCCGTGCCGGGAGGGCCGACAAGTAATATTCCTTTGGGCATAGAAGCGCCGATCTCGGTGTATTTACCGGGATTATGAAGATAATCAACAACCTCGGCAAGATTTTCCTTTGCCTCGTCTTCTCCCGCAACATCTGAAAATTTAATGCCGTCCGAAGATTTAACATAAACCTTGGCGTTGCTTTTTCCCATGTTAAACATCATGGAATTGCTGCCGCCGGCTTTTTTCATAAAAACTTTTGAAATAATATTTCCGAGCAATATTACAAAGATAACCGGAAATACCCACGACAGCACAAAGCTTAAAACAGGAGAAGTTTCCTCGATAATCTCACCGGAAAACACAGCACCCGCAGAGTGGAGACGATCTATCAGTCCCGGATCGTCAAGGATGCCGGTTTTATATATTTGCGTTTCTGTTTTATCCGTAAACAAAATACGATTTGATTGTATTTCAACCTTGCCGATCTTTCCGTCGGCAGTCATGGACATAAAAGTGCCGTAATCAACCTCTATGATTCTGCCTTCGGAAATGTTTGGCATTGCAATAAGATTGAACAAAAGCAACACCACGAGGGTAATTACATAATAAAATGCTAACGATTTTCTCGGTTTCTTTACTTCTTTCAAAACTTATATCTTCCTTCTTCTTTTCGGTTACCGTTATATTATGCTCAATTTCTAAACCGAAAATAAACGTTGAAGATAAATTTTCGTATAAATTTTGTTATTTTGGTAACTTAACTGTGAACATGGTCATATTATGTTCACAATTAACGTTTACTTCGCCGTTATGCAATTCAACTACACGCTTGACAACAGCAAGTCCAACACCGTTACCTTCAGACGAATGAGATTCATCCGCCTGATAAAACTTATTAAAAATGCGTTCTCTCTTTTCGGGAGGAATTTCTTTGCCCGAATTGATTACCGAAACGTAGATACTGTCTTCATCAGTCTTAATATTAATCTCAACAGTGCCTTTGGAGGGAGAGAATTTAACTGCGTTGTCGATAAGATTTATCCATACCTGTGCCAAAAGCTCTTGGTCGGCATTGATTATATGTTCCCTGAAATTTAGTTTGAAATCCACATCCTTTGCAGACCACTTTTCCTCCAACATAAGAATACATATGCGCAGTTGCTCGGAAAGGTTAAAAGACGTGGTGTCGGTAAGTATGGTCTGGTTTTCAATTTTAGTAAGCTCAAGAACATTTGTCGCCATACGGGAAAGACGCAAAGACTCTTCTTCTATGACAGAAAGATACTCCTCTTTTTGTTTGTCGGAAATACCGCCTTTTCGAATAAGCTTTGCAAAGCCTGCTATGGAAACAATGGGAGTTTTGAATTCGTGAGAAAAATTATTTACGAAATCCGACCTGAACATCTCGGTATTCTGTAATTCCTCTGCCAAGGTGTTAAAAGAATCGGTAAGTTCAACAAAAAGGGGCATTTTCTTCAGAATTCCTTTTTGCTTTATACGAACCGAATAATCCCCCGAGGCAAGTGAATCGATGCTCGATATTAACCGATTTATTGGTTTCAATGGAATGTGAACGATAATACCGGCGGCAATGGCACCCACAATAAGGCTGGCAACGCTCATAGTTACCATGAACATTGCAATACCGCTGTAACCGTGCAGTTCCGGACGGTAAACGCCCGTAATAATAAGTATCAATATAGCGGAATTGACAAGTACAAGCGCAAAGAAAAAGATTAAAAAAACAATAAAAGATATCAGCAAAGTGAGTGCAAAGCGTGAACTTTTTTGAGTATTTTTCATACTTTTTTCACCGCCTTGTAGCCAAGTCCTCTGACAGATTCGATATCAAATTCATTCCATCCTTCAAAGCGTTTTCTTAATCTGCCGATATGTACGGTAACAGTCTCCCAGCCTGTATCGCTGTCTGTTCCCCATATCTCGTCCATAAGCTGTATTCTGGTAAATATCTTTCCGGGATAAGAAAGCAGTTTGTAAAGAAGCAAGAACTCTTTTTGGGGTAGTTCCACAACCTCACCGTTACCGATAACGGTATAAGAATCATAATCAAGAACAACAGAACCGATTACAATCTTTTTCTCATTTATAATCTGCGCACGACGCAAAAGCGCTTTTATGCGAAGCAGCATTTCTTCTTCATCAATGGGTTTGGTCATATAATCGTCGGTTCCAACAATAAAACCGCGTTTTTTATCCTCCGGCTTTTGCTTTGCGGAAACCATCAGAATAGGAAGGGAATTGTTGTTTTCACGCAGTGTTTCGGTAAAGCTGTAGCCATCCATTTCGGGCATCATTATATCCAGCACAACAAGGTCAATATGCTCACGGTCAAGAACAGACAAAGCCTCCTTGCCGTTACACACAGTAGAAACGGTATATTTAGCACTTTCAAGCACGGTTTTCATAAATAAACGAGTGTTTTTGTCATCGTCTGCAACAAGAATATGAAACATTGTCCATCCCCCCCTCTTTTAACATATGCTTACATTTTACACAAAAAAATAAACTGTATATAAACTTTTACATATCATAACAATTTTAACGCAAAAAATCAACACAAGAATTGTTTGATGTTATTATTACTTTTTGGGCAAATCGCCTTGAGCAGGAGTATCCAACAGTTTTCCGTCTTCAGAAAAACGAGAACCGTGACAGGAGCAATCCCAAGAATGCTCCTGCTTATTATATTTGAGAGCACATCCTAAATGTGGGCAACGAGGTGAGGCAGGCGTTAAAAGTGACGAAACCGTTGAAAACAAATGAGAAAAAAGCCTTGGATGAAGTATAGATCTGTTTGGCGCAAAAACCACCGAATACGGATTGCTTTTGCCGATTACCATATCAGTAAGCAACATGGCGGCAGCCATGGCAGAGGTCATTCCCCATTTGTTGAATCCGGTAGTTACATACATTTCAGGGGTGTTTTTTGAGTACAAGCCTATATACGGAACGTCATCCAAAGTAATGCAGTCCTGCGTCGCCCAGCGCGCGACAACCTGTGAACCGGGATAAAAGCGCAATGCCATATCGTTAAGTTCATTCCAGCCGCCGCAGTTCTTTCCGGTACGATGTCCGCTTCCGCCTAATATCAGCATATCTTCCGCGCCGCGAAAGGAAAAACCTTTTTTGTCCTCGTCCATATACATCCCGTTTATTGCAGGCGCCTTTTTCAGCGCAATAGAATATGAACGGTGGTGATACATTTTTGCAAAATAAAGTCCGTGTTTATTTATAAAAGGAAAATGTGTTGCGCAAATCATATATTTATACTGTATTTCTCCTCGGTTTGTCTTTGCTTTTCCCGGTACAAGCTCAGTAACTTTTGTGCATTCTTTAATATTCAGACCGGAAGCCACCGAATATAAAAATGCCAGTGGGTGAAAGCAAGCCTGCTCTGTTACCTTAACCGCACCCGCTATCTTAAAGGGAAGCTCGGTATCAAGGCAAAATCGAGCGTCCGTGCCCAGGTTTTGCAAAGCTTTACACTCGGCTTCAATTTTTTCCTTGTTGTTCAGCGAATAAATATAGTTATCCGCCAAACTGAAATTACACTTTATCTTCTCGCACATTTTTTTGTATTCATCCAAAGCATCCCTATTTGCAGACAAATACATTTTGGCATATTCTTCACCGTAAATCCGCATTAATTTATTATAAATAAGTCCATGCTGAAAAGTAATTTTAGCTGTTGTCTTTCCGGTAATACCGCTGCAGATTCGGTCCTCCTCAACAAGGATATAATCCACCCCGTGGCGCTGTAAAAAATGTGCACAGAGTATCCCCGCTATTCCGCCGCCTATAATAAGCACGTCAGTTTTTGTATCACCGTCCATTGAAGGAAAGTTGATGCGATTTACACTTTTTTCCCATATTGAATCCATGTTTTTACCACCTGTTTTTGATGGTTTTATTATGGCTTTCTGCTGTGTTTTTTATTACAGTTCCCTTTCGAGAAAAGGAAAACGATTAAAGTACGGTCATGAAAAACAAGTTTATTGTTTTTTTGCATAAATAAGCATTCAAAATATTGAGAAACAGTATAAAAATGGTAAAAAAACAAATGATTATTTCAATATCATTGACAAATTAAAAACACGGTTGTATAATGTTGCATAAATATGTAGCATTTTTTACGGAGGAATAAATAATGAACAAAGAAAATATAAAAAAAGTCGTGCTTGCCTATTCCGGCGGACTTGATACATCTATAATCATTCCCTGGCTTAAAGAGAATTACAATAACTGCGAAGTAATTGCCGTTTCCGGTAACGTAGGTCAGGCAGACGAGCTTGAAGGACTTGAAGAAAAGGCACTCAAGACCGGTGCGTCCAAGCTGTATGTTCTTGACCAGACCGACGAATACGTTGATGAATATATCATTCCCACAATGAAAGCCGGCGCTGTTTATGAAGAATATCTTCTCGGCACAAGCCACGCCCGCCCCTGTATTGCAAAAGGTCTTGCAGAGATAGCTATCAAAGAAAACGCAGACGCTATAGCTCACGGCTGTACCGGCAAAGGTAATGACCAGGTTCGTTTTGAGCTTGCACTCAAGCATTTCTGCCCTAATATGCCTATAATCGCGCCTTGGCGTGAGTGGGACATCAAATCCCGCGAGGAAGAGATTGAATATGCGGAAGCACACAACATTCCTCTTAAGATCAACCGCGAGACCAATTATTCCAAGGACAAGAACCTTTGGCACCTTTCTCACGAAGGAATGGATCTTGAGGATACCGGCAACGAGCCTATGTATGAAAAAGAAGGCTTCCTTGAAATGGGTGTATCTCCCCTTCAGGCGCCCGATGAACCCACTTACATCACCCTTGAATTTGAGCAGGGCACTCCCGTTGCACTTAACGGCGAGAAGATGAGCGCAAAAAATATTATTCTAAAGCTCAACGAGATCGGCGGCAAGAACGGTATCGGTATTATCGACATTGTTGAAAACCGTCTTGTAGGTATGAAGTGCCGCGGCGTATACGAGACTCCCGGCGGAACCATCCTTTACAAAGCTCACAGCGTGCTTGAAAGCATCTGTCTTGATAAGATGACACTTCACGAAAAACAGCGTCTTTCCATTACCTTTGCAGAACTTGTATACAACGGCCAGTGGTTTACTCCCCTCCGCGAAGCTCTTTCTGCTTTTGTTGATAAGACTCAGGAGCGTGTTACCGGTAAGGTAAAGCTTAAGCTCTACAAGGGCAATATGATAAACGCAGGCGTTTGGAGCGATTATTCTCTCTACAGCGAGGAAATTGCGACCTTCGGCGAGAGTGATTACGACCAGACCGACGCTGCCGGATTTATCAACCTTTACGGTCTGCCTATCAAGGTCCAGGCAATGGTTGACGGCAAATAAAATTTACAGTTAAACAAATATTAACGATACCGGATGACCGAAGCAAATAATCGGTCAGCCGGTATTTGGCGTATGTTGCGGAAAAATTTTTCCCATAAGGAGTAACGGATATGGCAAAAATGTGGGCAGGAAGAACAGACGGCATAACAGAAAAAATCGCAGATGATTTCAATTCTTCTATACATTTCGACAACAGAATGTACCGTCAGGATATAACCGGAAGCATTATTCACGCCCAGATGTTGGCAAAGCAAAATATTATTACTGCATATGACGCAGAAAAGCTTACCGACGGACTTGAAAGCATATTAAATGATCTTGATTCCGGATTGCTTTCTATTGATGCGGAATGTGAAGATATTCACATGTTTGTAGAGCAGGTGCTTACAGAGCGTATCGGCGAAACGGGCAAAAAGCTTCACACTGCAAGAAGCAGAAACGACCAGGTTGCACTTGATATCCGTATGTATCTCCGCGAGGAAACCGATGTTATATCCGATTTGGTGAAATCGCTTATTTGGGTAATAACCGAAAAAGCAGACGAATTCAAAGACGCAATAATGCCCGGATACACTCATTTACAGAGAGCACAGCCGATAACTTTCGGTCACCATTTAATGGCGTATTCAATGATGCTTCTCCGCGATATCGATAGACTTAACGATTGCAGAAAAAGGATAAATATATCCCCTATCGGTTGTTGCGCGCTGGCAGGAACAACCTACGACACCGACCGACGATTTGAAGCTGAAAAGCTTGGGTTCGATGGAATCTGCCTTAACAGTCTTGACGGCGTGTCTGACAGAGATTTCTGCGCCGAGCTTGTCAGTGCTTTATCCATACTGATGATGCACCTTTCCCGTTTTTCCGAAGAAATTATACTTTGGTCAAGTTGGGAATTTAAGTTTATTGAGCTTTCCGATGCATACACAACAGGCTCTTCTATAATGCCCCAAAAGAAAAATCCCGATATGGCGGAGCTTGTGCGAGGAAAGACTGGCAGAGTATATGGTGATCTGCTTGCTTTGTTAACAACGTTAAAAGGACTTCCCCTCGCGTATAACAAGGATATGCAAGAGGATAAGGAAAGCGTTTTTGATGCTTGTGACACTGTTATAATGTGCCTCAAGGTGTTTACCGGAATGATAGATACGCTCAAGGCAAACACTGCGAACATGAAGCGTGCAGCGCAAAAGGGTTTTATAAATGCAACTGACCTTGCAGACTATCTTGTAAAAAAAGGTCTCCCCTTCAGAAGCGCTTATAAAATTTCTGGAATGCTCGTAGCCATGTGTATCGAAAAGAATACTGTGCTTGAGGAACTCCCCATTGAAACT
>JAZSIT010000073.1:0-13664 GCA_045533895.1 Eubacteriales bacterium | reverse complement strand
ATCCTATATTTGCAAATGTAAATTTTATGTGATATAATTCTTAAAGTAAGCGCGTTACGGGCGCTTCTATCGCATAGTGAGGCATTAATATAATGAACATTTTTCGTAGATTGTATGCTCCGGATTTTATGCTGAAGCCGTCTCAGAAGATGCAGGAGAAATACAATACAAAAGAAATTTACAAATCGTTTATAAGGGTCGCGTGGCCTGCAACTTGCGAATCGGTCCTGCTCGGACTTGTCAATTTTGTTGACTCGATAATGGTCAGCACGCAGGGCTACACCTCTGTTGCCGCTGTCGGACTTACAAATCAGCCTAAGATGCTTTTTATGGCGATATTTTTCGCGCTGAATGTCGGCGTTACTGCGATAGTCAGCCGAAGAAAGGGCGAGAATCGCAAAGAGGATGCTAACAGATGCTTGGCTCAGGCGGTTACTGCTTGTATCGTTCTTGGACTTATACTCGTCGGAGCGGCATTTATATTTACTGAGCCGGTGCTGAGATTCGCGGGAGCGGAGGACGATACGTTGCCTATCGCTACGCCGTATTTTCGCATTACGATGGTAGGCTTGCTTTTCACGTCAATCAGCATGGTTATCAATGCCGCACAGCGCGGTGTCGGAAATACGCGAATTTCAATGACCTCAAATGTTACGGCGAATGTTGTAAACTGTGTCTTCAACGCTCTGCTTATAAACGGACTGTTCTTTTTCCCGAAGCTTGGCGTAATCGGAGCCGCGATAGCTACGCTTATCGGCAATATTACAGCGTTTGCCATGTCACTTCGCTCGGTCAGAATCAAGGAACGCTTTTTGTTTTTGCGTTTTGGCTCGCTCTTTAAGCTTGACGGAGAAAACATAAAGCTTCTTGCGAATATTTCAAGCTCTGCGGCGATCGAGCAGGTATTTCTGCGCTTCGGCTTTTTTGCGGTCGCAAAGCTCGTTGCGGAACTCGGAACGGTCGATTTTGCCACACATACGATTTGCATGAATATTTGCAATCTGTCATTCTGCTTCGGTGACGGTCTTGGCGTTGCGGCCTCGTCGCTTGTTGGTCAGAACCTCGGAAAAAAACGCCCTGATTTGTCGATAATTTACGGCAAAAGTGCGCAGAGGATCGGTTTTTTACTTGCGATGGTGCTGTTTTTACTGTTCACGCTCGGCGGAAATATGCTTATGAATATGTTTATCACCAACGAGGAAAATGTGGATCAGATCGTTGCGATAGGCGTTAGGATTTTAGTGATACTTGCGTTTATTTCACCTGCGCAGATCTCGCAGGTCATATTCAGCGGATGTGTCAGAGGTGCGGGCGATACCAAATTCGCCGCATTTACGAGCCTTGCTTGTATTGCGATTCTCCGTCCGGTCTGGACCTATCTTCTTTGCTATGTATTCGGACTTGGCGTAATTGGCGCATGGCTTGCGATGGTTATTGACCAATATACTCGTCTTGGATTGATGACATACCGTTTTTCAAGCGGAAAATGGGCAAAGATAAAGCTATAGCCTGATCTTTGGTCACGGCTTTGCCTACTTCCATAAAAATCACAACAGGAGGACTATGACGTTGCGGCGGATTATTTGCGTTTTATTGTTGATCGTTGCCTGTACTCTCTCGTCCTGCGGCGTTGGCTTGAAGCCTCCTCCCGAGCAGTACGACCTATCCACTCAAAACATTGAAGTCTACAAAACAACGGATACTGAAAATCTCGAGCTTGAGGTGCTTTATCCGACGAACCGTATAAGCGATAAGAATCCCACCGTTCTGATAATTCACGGCGGTGGCTGGATCTCGGGCTCTTATGAACAGTTTTACTCTGAGCTTGAGCCGCTTTTTGCAGATCTTCGCGAAAACGGCTTTACGATAGTCGGAGTAAACTACCGCTATGCGCTGAACGGACTGACATGGCGTGACAGCCTTGATGACTGCGAGGATGCGCTTGCCTACATTATTGAGCATGCCGAGGAATATGATGTCGATACGAAAAGAATTTCGATGCTCGGCTATTCAGCAGGTGCTCATCTTGCGTTGATGGCGTCGATCGAGAGCAAGGAACAGGTTAAGCTATGCGTTTCGATGTCAGGCCCGACGGTCATGACCTTCTCCGACTCGAGCAAATTCAACTCGGAAGCGCTTGAATATTATCGGGATATCGTCTTTCAGGAAAACAGCTCAGACGGACTCATTTCAAGCCCGAGCTCGCTTTTGAGCAAGCGCTGCAAGTCGGATTTCCTTATGATAAACGGCAAGTCTGACGACGTTGTATTTCCGATTCATGCCGAGTCATTTTGCAAGGAAGCCGAATCGTTCGGAATCAAATCGGAATGCATGCTTGTTGATGAGCTGACTCATTCGTATCAATCCTATCCGAAGCTCATAGAGCTGAGTGCCCAGATTACCGAACGAATGGTAAATAATATGAAATAGCGAAACTCCGACGGATTTGCTCATCCGTCGGAGCGTTATTATATAGCTTGAGTGCAAAAAGACACTAAGAAAAGCTTTTTCATGGGAAATTGCGTAAAAATTTCCGAGAAATTTTAAAAATACATTGACATCGACGCCTTAAAGTGATAGAATATATTATAATAAAAGCGATGACGAAGAATGGTCAAGGTCAGTATCACTTGCAGAGAGCCGATGGTTGGTGAAAATCGGTGTGCGAAATCCTTGTTCCTCTCCCTTCCGAGCTGGGCGCCTGAGAGCGTAAGGACGAAGTCCAAGTCGTGCGTAGGGTTCCCCGATTGTGCTGCGTCAGTGCATAGAAGTTGATAGACTTCAAAGAGGCGGCGAGGTTTTATCTTCGCAATTTGAGTGGTACCGCGAGTATAAATGTCAGAATTTATGCCCGTCTCAAAGCAATCAGAGCTTTGAGGCGGTTTTTTGTTTTCTGCAAGACAAACGTAGAAAATATAGTGGGAAGCGTTTTTTGTATCGGTTGGAAAGCGGAAAATCCGACAACGTCGATTTTAGCTGAATTATTATATAAAGTGGGATTCAAGATAGTATGATCCCAAAGGAGTTAAGAATATGAGAAATAAAGTACAGACAAATAAAGCACCGGCGGCAATCGGACCGTATTCTCAGGCAATGGTCGTTGGGAATCTGATTTTCACCTCCGGACAGATTCCGCTTGATCCCGAAACGGGAGAAATGGTGGGAAGCAATATCACAGAACAGGCACACCGTGTTTTTGGGAATCTCAAAGCCGTTCTTGAGGCGGCAGGCGGATCGTTAAACAGCACGGTAAAAACAGTATGCTTCCTTTCCGATATGGACAATTTTGCTGCGTTTAATGAAGTTTACGCACAGTATTTCACGGAAAAGCCGGCAAGAAGCTGTGTGGCTGTCAAATCCCTCCCCAAGGGTGCCCTGGTCGAGGTTGAGGTTATTGCAGAAAAGGAGTAAACCGTTATAATGGATGCAACAAAATACCGAGTGGGATATTTCCCCGTGGATAAAAAATATACCAAGTGGGTAGAGAAGGACCGTATCGAAAAGGCGCCTGTATGGTGTTCGGTGGATATGCGGGACGGAAATCAGAGCCTTGTGATTCCGATGAGCCTCGACGAAAAAATAGAATATTTCAAAGTTCTTCTGGAGGTAGGCTTCAAGGAGATCGAGGTCGGTTTTCCTGCGGCAAGCGAAACCGAGTATGAATTCTTACGCACGCTGATTGATGAGGGGATGATCCCCGAGGATGTAACCGTTCAGGTGCTTACACAGTGCCGCGAGCACATTATCCGCAAGACCTTCGAGGCATGCAAGGGTGCACCGAGAGCCATTATTCATTTTTATAATTCAGTCAGCGCGGCTCAGCGTGAGCAGGTTTTTGAGAAATCGAAGGAAGAGATAAAGCAGATTGCCGTGGACGGCGCAAAGCTTGTGAAACAGTTAGCGAGCGAATATGAGGGTAACTTCCGCTTTGAATATTCTCCCGAATCCTTCACAGGAACGGAGCCTGAATATGCACTTGAGGTCTGCAACGCGGTGCTTGATGTGCTGGAGCCGAGTGAAACGAACAATGTTATCATCAATCTCCCCGTTACGGTAGAAATGAGTCTGCCGCACGTTTATGCGTCGCAGGTCGAATATATGAGCGAAAATCTGAAGTACCGCGAATTTGTTACACTATCTCTTCATCCGCACAATGACCGCGGCACCGGTGTTGCCGATACGGAGCAGGCGCTTCTTGCAGGTGCGAATCGCGTGGAGGGTACGCTGTTCGGCAACGGTGGGCGCACCGGAAATGTGGATATCATTACACTTGCCATGAATATGTATTCCCACGGCGTCGATCCGAAGCTCAATCTTTCAAATATGGATTATCTCGTGGAAAAATACGAGAAATGCACGCGGATGCATGTCTACGAGCGTGCTCCGTACGCAGGCTCGCTGGTGTTTGCCGCATTCTCCGGCAGTCATCAGGATGCGATCGCTAAGGGCATGAAATACAGAGCTAAGAATAAGCTGCATCAATGGAGCGTTCCGTACATTCCGATCGATCCGAGGGATATCGGACGAACCTATGACGCTGACCTGATCCGTGTCAATTCCCAATCGGGCAAGGGCGGGATCGGATATCTGCTTGAGCGGATCTTTGGCTACAATCTGCCATCAAGGATGCGCGAGCATTTCAGCTATCTGTGCAAGAGCATCTCCGATCACGAACACAAGGAGCTTCGTCCTGATGAAGTGCACGAGCTTTTCGTGATGAATTATCTGAATCTTGATTGCAGCATCGTGGTCACGGATTTTGACTTTATGCGTGAAAACGATACGGTAAAAATCAACATCACCTTTATGAAAAATGGTGAGAAAACCGAGATGGAAGCGGAGGGTAACGGTTCGCTCAACGCCATCAGCAATGCGCTCAAAGCATATACAGGCGTAGATTATACGCTTGAAGTCTTCGCGCAGCACAGCTTGCAGGGCAAGGGCTCGCAGAGTGTCGCGGCATCCTACATCGGACTCGAACGCGAGGACGGCATGATGTATTGGGGTGTCGGAACCCATACCGACGTTATCAAAGCAAGTACAAACGCACTTCTCAATGCATTCCATAATATGACCAAGGATAGCAATTGAATTTTAAATTATGGGATAAATCGGCATTCGGATTGCAATAATACCGAAAAGGCGTCGCTTGGGCGGCGTCTGCGATAAAGCAGGTGGAACGGTATAACTGTAAAGAATACGGTTATACCGTTTTCTTATGCTTCTTTATTCAACTTGCGTTAGAAATTTTCTCTCCAAATGAGTTATTGTTTTTTTATATAAATATGCTATAATAATATCAGGATAAGCGCTGATCCAAATTAATTTGGAGGAACTACTATGATCAAACTTGGCGAAAAAATAAAATCATTAAGAAAGCAGAAAAATATATCCCAAGAAGTATTTGCCAACTATCTCGGGGTGTCTTTTCAAGCCGTTTCCAAATGGGAAAACGGAAACACAATGCCGGATGTTACGATGATTCCTGCTATTGCATCATTCTTTGGCGTTTCCACAGATGAGCTATTTGATTTTAATCTTTATGAAATTGAAAAAAACATTGATGCAATAGTCGATGAATACAGTAAGTATTGGTATACAGACAAAAATAAAGCTGCCCAAGTTATCCGCGATGGCTTAAAAAGATATCCCGGAAACGATATATTATTGGATTGCTTGATCGGGGTTCTGTCAGAGTTAGGACA
The DNA here is from genome assembly GCA_045533895.1 of Eubacteriales bacterium. Taxonomy (GTDB): domain Bacteria; phylum Bacillota; class Clostridia; order Oscillospirales; family CAG-382; genus SFLA01. The sequence continues at coordinate 7,959 of JAZSIT010000073.1, read as the reverse complement.
AAACGACGAAGTAATTACAATCGGTAAAGCACTTGTCGAAAGTACCAAACATGATGATTTGCGCTTTGATGCATATAGAATTATGGCAGAAGCATACAAGGCGAATGGTGAATATCAATTGGCCAAAGACGCCATAGCGCATATTCCCAAAATTTATTTCTCAAAGCTCGAAGTGGCGGCTCAGCTTCTCGAAGGTGAAGAGATGTATGAAGCTGCCCAAAAACACAAAAACATTTCTGCCCAAGATTTGATTGATATGCTCATCATTATAGGTAAACACCTAAAAGAAAATGGTGAAATCGAAAAAGCAAATTCTCAATTTAATATTGCGCAAAAAGTGATAGATGCATTTTCTGATGATTTTCTTGAAACAAAATATTTTAAGTCAAGAATTTATGATAACGCAGAAGCACAAAGGAATGAAATCGAACAGCTGATGGAAAAATAAACCCTTGTCCTGCTTCCACGAAACCTTGTGAATGTGGTTATTTTATAGATCGATATCACAAATTAAAAACGTTATATATTGCGGTCAATGCATACAAAAAGGAGTACAAAAAACGCTTGTACTCCTTTTGTCATTTTTCTCAGCAGGTACTACCCATCATTATGATAGAGAGTTGCCCATACGGGTGTTTTTTTATATCCTTTTTTTGAAATTAAGTTGTTTTTTTGAAACCTCATATCCGTTTTTTATATAAAACAGATGTGCATCGGTTCTTTCTTCGCCTGATGATAAACGTACATAAGCAGCACCAATATTTTTCGCCCAATTTTCTGCTTCACTTAAAAGTGCTATACCGATACCGTTTTTTTGATATTCTTTTGAGACCGCGATCCCCAATATATTAACCATTGTTGGCGCATACAACAGGTCATATTCGGCAGCATGAATATATCCTAAAATCTTATCTTCATTTACAGCGACGAAGATACGTTGCGTTTTGTCTGCCAACACCAATTTGATTTTTAGTGCGGTTTTGCGCGGCGAGTATTGATACCCCATTTCGTCGGCATTTAGCCTGCAAATTGCATCTACATCATTTAATTCGCACATTCTTATTGTAAAATTCATAATATTAATCCTTATTTTATTTCTGAAGAATCTCGGCAACAAATATATTTACGAAAAGTGCACACATTATTTTATCATACAGATAATTACTTTACAATAACCAAAAGAAAAAAGAGTTGCCGTGAAAAGCAACTCTTTTAATGTGTTTATTAGCCGGTAATACCGGAACGCTCAACACCCTCGATAAGGGTACGCTGACCGAAGAGGTACATGATCAGAAGCGGGATCAGTATAAGAATACCGGAAGCGTTTCTGATAGCGGTTGTATATGCCGCCTGACCTGCATAATCAGTATCCAAAGAAGTGGGAATTGTTGAATAAATGTGGCTGAGAAGCACGTTACCGGAGGTTCCGCCGGGCATAAATACTTCAGTATAGAATGTATCCATCCACTGCCAAGAGAAGGAGAACATAAAGATTGTTACCATCATTGTCAAGGACATGGGAAGAATGATTCTAACGAAGGTTTTGATAACACCGGCACCGTCAACGTAAGCTGCTTCTTCAAGTTCGTCGGGAACACCGTTATAATACTGACGCATCATAAAGATGTAAAGACCATTCTTGAATGCAAGACCGGTAAGAGACAGAACCGCCATAGGCCAATAAGTATTCAGAAGGTTGGGTATCAACTTATCAACAACCTTAGAATAAACTTCCATGAATGCGGTACCATCGACAACATCCTTTTTATACTCAACTAAATTTTTGAGCCAGCCGGAGTTGGCAAAAGAAATCAGAGATTCTTTTAGTCCGTCCATTCCGGCTTCTTCAAAGAAGTTGTACAGCCAGCTGTTGATCTGCGGTATATAACCGAATAGGTCGAAATACCTAAATCGCAAGATTAGTGCCTGACGAATCGTTTCGTGAGGAACAACCATGGTGAATATTACAAGCAAGAACAGAGCGCCCTTAAACTTGAACTTAAACTTTGCAAAGCCGTAACCAACGATAGAGCAAATCAAAGTCTGGATAACGCCACAAAGCAAGGAAAGCAAAGCAGTGTTAAACATTGCGGTGAAATACTTGTTGTCGTTAATAATAGCTTTATATGTATCCAAGGTCCAGTTACGAGGAATCATAACAACCGTGGTATCAACAAAGTCTTCGGGAGCCATAAGAGATGTGGTAACTTTGGAGAAGTACGGATAGATAATTACATAAGAAATACCTATAAGCAGTACAAGTCTAAAGATGATCCAAACCAGCTTCTTAAGGAAGTACATATTTACGTACTTTGCCTTAACACGTTCCCAAAAAGAGGTTTCGGTATCTATTTTTGCGTTACCGGTAGCAACCTTTTCGAACTTTTCCTTACGAGAAAACAGTTCTTTAAATTTTTCGCTAAAGCTCATATCGCACCTCCTACTTATCGCGACGCTGATAGAATACAAACAGCGACGCTATGCCTGACAATGCTGCCAGAATTATAATAACAATGAGGAAGTACATCCAAGCCATTGCAGTACCTGCAGGTTTACCGTTGGGCTTTGTAAGCTCACTGGAGATGAAGGACATCATTACATTGGACTTGGTGGTAAAGGAGTCAATTACCGTATAAACAAGGTTAACCAGAATCATGGGGCTGATCATCGGGAAGGTGATCTTCCAGAAGGTTTCCCAAGAGGTAGCGCCTTCAACACGGCAGGATTCGTAAATGGAAGGAGAAATAGACTGGAGAGCTGCAAGGAATATAAGCATCTGTACACCGGAACGGTTAACGATGTTATAAACGTTGTTTGCCCATCCACTAACTACGGTAGCAAGCTCGGCACCGATTTTCATTTGGCCGAAGAAACGCTCAACGTCAATGGCGTTGATAATTTCTGTACCTGCGTTAACCGTACCTTCAACACCTTCTGAACCAAGCTGGGTAACGTTTTCACCAAGCTGTGCAAGAGTGTTGCTCAAGTCGATAGCTTCAATAATACCTGTAGAAACGATAACGGGTACGAAGAAGATCGCACGGAATGCTGCTCTTCCCTTCATATCCTGGTTAAGCAAGATTGCCATAAACAGGGAGAAGATGATAATTGCAGGAATGTCGAATGCCATTCCACCCAGACACTCAACGAGTGTCTGGACGAAATTGGAAGAATCACCAAGTGCAGAGGAATAGTTTTCTATACCTACCCATTTAAGCACCTGACCAACTTTTTCATATTCTATAGAGCTGAAGGAAATCTGCAGCGAAGAAATGATCATCGGGAGGTAAATGAGAACAAAACCGAGAAGGAACGGAAGAATAAACAGCCAGCCGAAAATGGATTTCTGCTTTTCAAGAGACTTGGACTTTTTCTTCTTCTTTTTGACCTTCAAAGACTGTACTTTTACCGCAGTTGTGTCGTTGGTAAGAACCTGGTCTTTTTTAAGTGCCTTATCCATTTTATTCCCCCCTCGTTAAAATTCGTTGCCGTCAGCGTTGAGCTTTATAAAATCTTCGCCGCCGACAGTGTATTCTATACCGTCAACTTCAACAGTTACTGCAGAAAGGTTGTAGTTAATGATATAGGAAATACCATTGCTATAGGTCACCTTAACAACTTTGTAATTGTCATCAAGGAACTCGTGGTTAATAATGTTTGACGTTTTAACATCTGCAAGCGCTTCATTAAGCTCCATATAGGTAGTAACCATATCGTTAAGCCAGATGTTATAACGAACAGAATAGTAACCGGATACTTCGTACCAAGTATTGTACTTCTTAAGTTCGGAAGTATTTTCGATAGCAAGAACGAAGTAAGGGTTAGCGCCGTTTTCAATGGTCTTGAGAACGGTATAACGATAGTCGCCTGCAAGGTTGATAGGCTCGCCTGCGTATTCAACATAACCGTGGAGAACCATTCCAACAAAAGGAACGCTGGTTGCAGAATACTTGTAGCCGGAGTCATCGAGTGCTACGTTAACGATATCACTTACATAAGGAAGTGCGTATGCATTACCGCCGCTTACCATTACCTTACCGTTATCTTCCTTAATCTTGGAAAGAAGCTTGGTAATGATAACCTTGTTATCTTCGCGGTTGTAAGGTTCGTCTTCATCAAAGTCAGAAGAGAGAGACTCACCGAGAGTACCGATGGAGATACTGCCTACGTTGTACTGTTCATAATCCTTCCAGCAGTTGGAATAGAACTTATCCATAACGCTAGCGGAAATGATACCCATACCGGATCTGGAATAACCCTGATACAAAGCACTGTAGAACTGGTGTCTTGCAAAACGGTCGTTTATGGTTTTAGCCAAGTCCTTGGACTGGGAGAAACCGTCAAACCATTTATCGTGGTGAGCGTAAACAAAGTCGAAATCAGGATAAACGGTAGCGCCGCTTGTCTTGACATATTCGAGCAGCTTTTTAAAGCCTTCCTCGCCGCCGATAACCTTTTCAATATCTACGCCGTTAGGAACGGTATAACCGATACCGCCGTCCTGCCAGCCCATAAGTCTGAGCTTAACATTGGTGATATCAGCCTCGTTTCCGAGAAGCTCCAGCATTTCGATGATCTTGTCAAAGCTCGACATAGACATCATTTCAAGTATGGGAACGCCAAGAAAAGTAGAATTGATCTCAAGAGCACAAAGGGTTTCGATATACAAAGGAATATCTTCAACCGTTATCTCGTTTTTGGTAAGAATGCCCTTGTTTTCGAGGTATTCGCGATAAATGTTCGCCATACCGGAAACAGTGGATTCTTCATCGTTAAGCAAGAAGACTCTTATTTTGTAATCCTTGGTGTATTTACGGTCACACTCAACGCTCCAGGAAGCGGCAGCGCCAGCAGAAAGACCGGCATCAAGCTTGATGTTATCGGAAGGACGAGGGTTGATGGTACCGTAACAAGAAACGAACATGTGGGTTGCACCGCCGTTATCGATTGTAAGGTTAACCAAAGATTCGCCTTCTTCAATTACTGCGAAATAACCGTTTTTAAGGTACTTGGTTGTAACAACCTCTACCTCGTTACCGTCTTCATCAAACTCGGTGGAAGTGATCTTTTCGGTATAGGAGTTATTCTTGGTTTCAACGATACCGAAAACAGGAAATCTCATTGCCTGCTTGTTGGAACCGCTGATTTCTTGATAAGCATAGTCCTGACCATAGATCTTATTGGTATTTTTGAACTGTGTACCGATAATATCGGAAAAGTTGATAATACTGCCGGAACCGTCTGCAGTAAAGACAAAGCCTTCGTTGGAAACGACATTGCCGGTACCTGCATAAGGAAGAACGATTATGTTCTTGAGAGAATAGGTAGAAGAGTCAAAACGAACATTACCCATGTTGCAACGGATGGACAGACCGTCAGCGTCAAGCTTGTATTCCAAAGCCAGTTTGAACTGAGCGGGTGCTTCGTCCGTGTTTACATATTCAACTTCATCGTGGTCGATTTCAAGCTGTTCAAGCGAGTAATCGGTATACATCTTCAGCCAACCTTCAAGAGTCTTAAGCTCCTGAACGGAAATGGCGGGTTCGCATACAGCGATGGGGAACTTTTCGCAGATGGGATACTTCTTTCTGTATTCTTCTTTACTCTTTTCGGATATGTCGGGATCGTTAACATCCTTAATAGTATAGAAGGATTCAAAACGGTTTGCGGGTCTGGTTTCAGTACAGTTGGTTCTGATTTGTTCAAGCAGAGCGTAGAATTTCTCGAGTTTGATTACACGAGGAACCATATAAGTGCTCTCTGCACGGCCCAACTTGTATTCAACACGAATACCGTTTGCAATCTTCTTAACAGTTATCTGGTTATTAACTGCAGAATCCTTATAAGAGTTCATTTCGTTTTCAGTATTGCTGGAACTCTTATCAACATATTTGATGATTATCTGAGAATAAAGCTGACGTTTAATAGAGTCAGTGGAGGCAGATTTTGAAGGGCTGGTACTTGCACCTGCGTTATAAGGGTTGGAGCACCAGTAGGACTGATAAAGATAAACTTCATCAGCGCTTTTTTCAAAATTACCATTCGCATCAGGATCTTTACAGCGAAGAACGATTACTTCACCAGTAAGTTTATCCACATACATTGCGTAAGGAATAGCTACCGTAGGCTCAAGGTAAAGCTCAAGAGCATCAAGAGACGTATTACCTAAAATACGGGATTTAACACTGGAAAAGCTAACGGACATATAAGCAGGTCCCTTAGTGTCCCAAATGTCTTCGTCAACACTTTCTTCATCGTCAGCATCACCAGCAGCGAAAGCGAGGATGCCGGACATAGAAGTGAGTACAGGCAGACAGAGCAGCATACAGAGCACGAATGCCAATATTGATTTAAATAATTTACTCATAATGCCACTCCTTTCTATAGCGACCATCTGTAGGACAGCTCGGTGTAGATGTTGTAGAAGAATGTAAATACTCTACCAATCAAGCTGGTGAACAGGATGGCAACGAACATTACGAACATCATAAATATGATGGTTGCGAGAGAAATAATAATATTTTTGAATAGACCGTAATCGTGAATAACCATCATACCGAAGAACAGCAGGAGTCCGGTCCAACCCCAAGCGATGGTTTCGATCATAGTAAGTATTCCCTGCTCGCTGAGGGTAACGAAATTCGATACCATAACGGTGGGAAGTACGAGCATTACTACGGGAAGCAAAGAATAGCAGGTAGTAATGTAAACGTCGGTAAGGCTACCTTCGCCGTCAAACAAAGTTGTAAGACACCAGTTAGAAATAGTCCAGAGTGCTACGGGAAGCAGGATAGAAGATATCTGCATCACGTAGTTTACGCCTGTACCCTCATACATATTGTAGAGGAAGCCTCTGCCTATGGACTGGTATACAAAAGTGAGTACGGTGAGAAGCAGGATAATTGTGGCGCCGCGAACGGAACCGCGCTTTTCGTGCTTAAGATCCCAGAAACCGTCAAACGGGTGGAAAATTACATGGAAGCCGTAGCAAACCTCTTCATACCACTTACGTTTTTCAGAATACTTGATACCGCGCTTATTAACCTTGTTGACCCACTTGAAGAACAGGAGTACGGCAACAAGAACAACTACAAGAACAAGGGCTACCAACCAGAGATTGGTCTCCATCCATTCTTTACGGTAGATGCGGTAAGATTCGGAGTAGCTTTCCTGGTCATAAGCGTACTTATAATACTGCATCGCGGTAACATAGTCGCCTTCACGATACTTAGCATCACCGATAGCGATGTACGCCTGGTCAAAGTTGTTGTTTCTCTGAAGAACTGCGGTATAGTACTCAACGGAAGCTGAATAGTCACCGTCTTCAATAGACTGAACAGCGGAAATAAGCAGATCGCCGTATTCAGTACGTTTAAATACAGTTATTGCACTGGTGCTTTCATCAAGAAGCAACATAAAGGAGCCCTGATAATCCATTGCAGAAAGGCGCTGAATATTACCAAACTGATCACCCATATCACCAAAGGCGAAAAGGAGGTTACCGTTGCTGTCGTAGGTAAATACGCGGCTACGCTTCTGGTCGATAATAGACCAAGTATTCGCTTCGCCGAGAGCAACGTCAACAATAGAAGAAGCACCGCTGATGGTATAATCAGTACTGTTGGTAGAAGTAACGCGAGCTTCGCCGGAAGGAGGTTGGAAGCCGTTTCTGTTAAGAACGTCACTTCCCTTAGGATTCAGTTTTTTAACAGGAACCTGAGTGGTATCAGCGTTCTGAGTAGCATAGAGGAATCCGTCTGCATCGATAGTAATGTTGTTATACTCGATGGAAACTATAGATTCGCTGTTTTCTCTCTGCTGTGCGCTCTGGATGTTTCTCCAGAAGAGCTGCCAAGCATTAGCCTGCTGTGTAATAGCACCAACGAATCCGTTAAAGGAACCGTCGCGGTTAAGAGAAATAATACCATAGTTGGTAGCTTTACCTACAACGTAGATACG
>JAZSIT010000143.1:0-11114 GCA_045533895.1 Eubacteriales bacterium | reverse complement strand
CAAGGTCGAAAACAACGGTAAGCAAGAATGTCACTACCAAAACTGCTATATCACTCTTGGGTGCGGTCTTACAAATGCGTACGAACTGTCTCCACTCACACATATTATATGCAACTATAAAGAGTATAGCCGCAATAACGGGCATGGGGATCCATGCGGCATAGGGCATAAGGACTACTAATATAAGCAAAAGCACCAGCGCGTGTACGATACCTGCAACGGGAGTTCTGCCGCCGTTTTTAACGTTTGCCGCGGTGCGGGCAATAGCGCCGGTGGCGGGAATACCGCCGAACAGACCGGAGCAAATATTACCAAGTCCCTGCGCGATAAGCTCGGTGTTGGAATTATGACGGTCGTTTATCATGCCGTCGGAGACAACGCAGGACAGAAGGGACTCGATACCCGCCAGAATAGCAATAGTAAACGCCGAAGGAATGAGCTGTTTTATAAGTTCAAAATTAACTTCGGGAACAGAGAACGCGGGAAGTTTGCCGGAGATGGTATAAAGGTCGCCGATAGTATTAACATCCATGTTGAGAAGCTTTACCATTGCGGTACCAACAACCACCGCGATAAGGGAGCCCGGAATCTTTTTGCTTATATAGGGCCAGACAATAAGTATCGCAAGCGAAACACCGCCGACAACAAGTGCCTGCCAATTAATAGTGGTGATGGACTTGACCACCGCCTCCACCTTTTCTATAGTTTCCACCGCGTGAGTTCCCTCGGGGTATGTAAGACCGAGAAAATCCTTTATCTGACCGATAACGATGGTAACCGCGATACCGAAGGTGAAACCGGTAGTAATAGTATGGGGAATATACTTGATAAGACTGCCGAATTTAAGCAGACCCATAAGTATGAGCAGAATACCTGCCATAATGGTAGCGATAACAAGACCGCTTGTGCCGTAAGTTGCAACTATTCCCGCAACGATGGTCGCGAATGCTGCGGTAGGGCCGGAAATATTCACCTTGCTTCCGCCGAACAGTACAATAACGAATCCTGCGATTATTGCGGTGTAAAGACCCTTTTCGGGGGATACTCCGGACGCTATTGCAAGAGCAATAGAGAGGGGAAGCGCAATTATGGCAACGATAATTCCTGCCACGATATCGCTTATTATTTGTTTTTTGCTGTATGTTTTTATTGAGGAGATGATTTTCGGTTCAAATATTTTCATATTTATTCCGTACTTCCTTTTTTGTGCGTTTTTTACCAAGTGCTAATTATAGCACTTACGTTAAGTTTTACAATACCAAAAACACACAAAATTCCCCGTATATTAAAAGTTCCTTTTGGTATTATGTGTTGACAACAGGAGTTTTACCGTGTTAGTATATACAAAATGAAGACAAAGGCAGTGAACATATGGATTATCGGAATATAAAGAAAACCTTGGCGCCCATGTTTGTTAACCGAGGCTTTACAGCGTTGTCGAATAACCGTATGTTTATTAAGGATTACGGATTATTTCTGGTTATTTTTGAGCCGCAATCTGTGCACGGAATGGGATTTATGCTTAATTGCGGAGTAACGTTTTGTTGGAATACTCACGGCCATATTACTTATGATTATTACGAGGTCGACAGCCGAATTCCCGGCGATCCTCCCAAAACGGAGTTCTTGCTGTTTGACGATAATCAGTTTTATCAGAAATTAGGAACAATGAGTTATGAGATAATCCGTCAAATAGAAGAATATGAAAAAATGTCAGACATACGTGTTCTTGAAGCAAAGCTTAGTCGATATTATGATGCTCGCAAAGCAAAACCGTGGCTTTGCAATGGTGCAGTTCATCTGGCTATTATAAAAATACTCCTTGGAAAAACCGAAGAAGCAAAACAACTGATGAAAGATAACCGCGAATCATATTTTTCAAATCACGGTGAACTATTCAGCTTGATGGATTGCAAGGAAGATTTTCGCACATACCTTACCGAAACTGTTAATAATACTCGCGCAAATATTTCAAGTGTCTTAAAAATTAAACGGGGATTATCAGAAATTTCAATTGAAGATTATATCAAATAAATGAGCATTTGTAACAGCTTTCTCGCACAAGTTGACAAAAACGCTTTAGTATGGTAAAATATAGTTACGGAAAGCTTCAACTTTTTCTGCAGGCACACATTTTGAAATGAGGTGTTTATTATGTTGAAGAAAAGTTCTACTCGTTTTTTATTAATAATTATAGCTGTGTTGGCGATATTGTTGCTGTCGGCGTGCAGCGCAAGCGAGAATATGGGTTATGACAGCGCCGTACCCAATGGCGGATATGCCGATACAAACGGTAACGATACTACCGTCGGCACCGAGGGCGGCGTAATCGAGCATAATCCCAACGGAAAGATAATCCGCAACGTTGTTCTTCGCGGTGAAACCAAGGATTTCGATTCCGCTATCCAATCGCTTAAAAACAAAATCGCAGAAAATGAAGGCTATGTAGAAAAATCAAGTATAACCGGCGGCGAGAGTATTAGTTCAACAAGAAAAAGCTCGCGCAATGCTGTTTACACTATCCGTATACCTGCAGAAAAACTCGATAACTTTCTTGAAAAGACAGAAGATATGCTTAATATCATTTCTTCTTCGGAAACCACTACTGACGTGACTCTCGAATATTATGATATCGAAGCGCGTATGAAGACTCTTGAGGCAAAGAAAGCAGCTCTTGAAAAGATGCTTGAGCAGGCAACGTCGCTTAATGATATAAGAACTCTTCAGGATGATTTGTATGATGTCATCGGCGAAATCGAATCATACCGCTCCAAGCTCAATGTCTACGACAGCAAGGTTAGTTATTCTACGGTAGAATTGTCGATAACCGAGGTTATTGAATATACCGAAGTTATAGTAGAAGAACCCACCTTCGGCGAGCGCATTTCTTCCGCCTTTGTTAAGAGCTGGCAGGGATTCGGAAGATTCTGCCAGAATCTTGCAGTGTTCCTTGTAGGAGCAATGCCTGTGCTGGTTGTATTTGCGCTTATGGGACTCATTGTGTTCCTCATCATTTTCCTTATAAGACGCAGAAACAGAAGACGAATCAGATAGCAAAACAAAATCCCGCGATGTTCTCGCGGGATTTTTATGTTGACATGGCGGTTTATATTATTTGCCGATATGGGAATTCTGTCTGTGCGCTTCTTCGATAACAGCCAACTGCTGGCGCACCTGACACAGCTTGATATCATGCTCTCTGCCTTCGGTAAGCAGGGCGTATATTTGGTCGTAATATGTCTGTACTGCGGCGATAAAGGGAGCCTGAGGGTCGCCTTCCCAGCTATCCTCATGCCAATTAAGCTTTTCGGTACAGTAAGCAGGGAAGCATTCGACCTTATCTGCGGTAAGGGGATCTTTAATAAGGTGCTGTTCCTCATTTTCCTCGGGAATAAAATACTTCCAGTCGATATGAGCCATAGTTCCCTTAAGTGAGCCGCGAGTGCCGTGGATCTTGTATGTAAACAGAGGATATCCGTCTGCGGAAGAAATCTCCAGATCGATAAGAGGCTTCTCGGGTGCAGTGAGTATAAGCTTGCAATAGTCCTCTGCGTCGCCAAAGGTATTGCATCTGTCCATGTGGCAGAACACGTTTGGCATACCATCGTACATATCCATTATGTTAAGAGCCTGGTCAAGAGGGTGAGGTCCGGTATTTGCAAGGTTACCGCCGTTGAATTCACGGCAGCACTGCCAGTCCCAACGGCGCGCATAGCCGTTAAACTGAATACCTACCTGAACCAGTCTGCCCAGAACGCCGGAAGCGATAACTTCCTTAACCTTTTCAAAATAATGAGCAAATCTAGACTGCTGGAATACAAGGAATATTCTTCCGTTTTTCTTTGCGATATCGCAAAGCTCATCAAATTCTTTAACTGTGGGAACGCAAGGCTTTTCGCACAGAACGTTAAAGCCGTTTTCGAGCAGGTCCTTGGTTACGGCATAGTGGAGATGGCTGGGTGTGGAATTGATAACAAGATCAATATCCGTTCTGCCGTAAAGCTGGGTGTGGGAATTAAAGGTCTCACAACCGTATTCTTCTGCAGCGCGTACACGGCGTACTTCCATAGGTTCAACAACGCCTACTACCTTAAAACGCTCGGTATCCTTTTTAAGATGCAGACCGTGAATATCTCTGCCGCTTCTGCCCTGACCGAGTATAACAACGTTTAACTGTTTCATTATATCACTACTCCTTTTTACTTAGGTTAATTATACCATAGCAAAAAAAGGATGTAAAGTAATTTTTCAAATTATTTTATACTCATAATTCCGGTTTTTTTATCCCAATACTGATATGTAATCTTTCCCTCCGTACGAGTGTGTCCGTCAAACACGAACGTACGTATGGAAATTATGATTTTTTCTTCGGTTTCCTTGGCTTCGTATGCCATTACCGCCGAAAACGGTTTGAAATTTGCTTGTCCTTTTGCTTTTTGTGCGGCGGGAAGCAAAGCCTTTGAAGCGAAAGACAAATAATTGTCTGCAAGCTGCTCGTAAAAAATATTAGCTTGTTTTTTAATAACACCCTTTTCAAAAACGGGATACGAAAGGTTTATATATACCAGTTCCTCACCGATATCCGAAACAAGTATCTTCCTCTTTTGCATATATTTCATTCCCCCTCCTTTGATTCTATGCGTCTTGCTCCGTCTAATAGAACGGGAACCAGCGCGGGAAGTAGCAGGCAAACGGTTTGTATTCTTCCGCCGCCGAATGTAATGGGCAGTGATACCGCCAGAGCGACGCACAAACCTTTGATTTTGTTTGCAGGCGCTGTTGCGGCAGCGCATGGAAGAAGGAAAATAAGCCCCAGTTGAGCCAGTGACAACGGGTTTCCTTTGCAAATTCCGGCTACGCTAATAATAAACGTTATTACGAGAAGGAGCGGAAAAGAGTAATAATAATTTTTCTTTACAGTAAATGCTGTTGTTATACAGCACGCCCACACTATTGCCGCTATGGTTATCGGCATTGTAGTTGCGCTCAAAGCAATGAGCAAAACCACAGCCGCAGGAGCACAAGCTTTGATTGCCCTTATATTTGAAAGCAACGCCGCCGCCACTGAAAACAATATTGCACAAATCGGCGCGGCACCCGTTACCGCCACGGATGCCGCTATCATAGCCGCAAATGACCAAATCATAGTTTTTCTCTCCGAAACACTGTTCTGCCGGGCAGAGCAAGTATAAAATCCTGAAGACCTTCTTTTGAAATTGGGGAAAGGGGAGTCATATACGGCTTCCCGAAACTTTCTTTGGATGTCAGTATACAATATATTACCGATACCACCGCAAATACACCGGGAAATCCCACAAGACATCCTGCGGCAAGAAGGATGTATCTTGTTATCAGCGATGAATATATATATACCGGAACTATAAACGCAGTAACTTCTGCAAGCGCCACGACCATTACCGTTGTGGGCGCAATAAGTCCCGCGCTTACCGCCGCTTCTCCAAGAATCAGAGAGCCAACTATTCCAACTGCGTCTCCCAGCCTTTGGGGCATTCTTACTCCCACTTCCCGTAAAAGTTCAAATACAGTCAGCGCGGCAAAAACTTCAGCCCACATGGGCATTGGCAGTTTGGAGGAAAAATCCTCCAGAGACACACGTATCGCTTCGGGAAGCACTTGAGGAGCGTGATACCAAGCGGCGCAGAACAAGGCGGGAAGCAACAGGGAGATCAGCATTGCGACAAGACGCAGACACCGTATGAAGGTTGCATACACGGATGAACGGTAATAATCATCGGAAGCCTGCAGTGCTTCCGCAAAGACGTAAGGTGCGGTAAGCACGAAAGGGGAGCCGTCGCATATAATCGCAACCCGTCCCGCTATCAGCTTTGATATCACCTTGTCCGCCTTTTCGGAATTTCCGAACACCGGAAGCATACCGTTGCCGGCAAGCAGAGTTTCGATATTACCGGAATCGGTAAGTCCGGTAATCTTTTGCTGCTTTAGACAGTCTATAATCTGTTCCGGCAAATCCTTTTCAGCTCTGCCTTCTATCCACACCACCGCCACACGGGTGCTTGTGATATCACCCATAATAACGGGTACCGATTTAAGACTTTCGGATTTTACGCATCTGCGTATGAGCGCCAGATTTACTTCCCAGTCTTCGGTAAATCCTACCTTCGGACCTCTTACCGTTATATCCGTATCCGGCTCGGAGAGAGACCGTTTTGCTGTAGCGGTAGCATTTGCCGCAAGACATTCCTTTTCGCTTATAATAAGCGCTTGTCCGTCCAGAACTGCCGCTACAGCTTCGGAAACACTTTTGGGCTCGGTTACGGTTACCGCCCGCAGTATCTCCTTCAATTCACCTTTTCCGCTGTTTTCGGTTATAGGAGCGATCATTTCCCGGGAAATATACGCTCTGTCAGCCATTCCGCGCAAAAAACAGATAAATACGGTTTTGTTTCCGAAGCAGATCTCTCTTTTAATGAAATCCGAACAGTTTTCAAACCGCCTTTCTATTTCGCTTCGCATTTTCTCACACTCCTCCGTATTAGTTTTTTACAAACGGGAAAATTTATACCAAAAGCCATTGACTAAAATGCGCGGAAAGTATATAATTAATTGATAATAAAACGGAGATGTAGTTTATGAAGAAGATTATTGTTTTGTTTATTGCCGCAGCGTTATTGCTTTGCTCCTGCACCTCGTCCTTTTCCGTAAATGTATCGGAGGCGGGTCCCGCTATGGCGGACGCTACCGGTTACGATTGGCTGGAGTATGATGCGGAAAGTATTTATAACGATACCGGTATATCCGAGGATATGTATGTTTCCTGCTTCTTTGCGTGGCTTCTGGAAGCAAGTGTCGGCAACTGCGCCTTGGTTGCTGTTTTTGAAGCAAAGGACAAGGCGGCGGCAGAAGAGATAGAAAAGTATCTTGCGGCGTATCTTACTGATACCCAGCTTACCCAAAAGGACTATAACGCAGACAACTATCAGCTCACCCTTAACGCAGAGCTTAGTGTCGACCAAAACTACGTTATCTTCAGCATTGCTCCCGATAATAATGGGGTAATCAATGCTTTTGAAAATGCAAAAACTTCGAAATAAAGGCAGGACGAGATGAACAAACAAAACAGCGGCTTAACAGCCTTTTTGGCGGTAATACTTTGCGTGCCTCTTGTGTTTATCGTGTATTTTGCCGTCATTTATTCAAATCATAATATTCCCGTTTCCGAGATAAACTCGGTTACCGTTACTGCAGGCAACGGCGAAGTGTATAATTACAGCGATGAGAACACACGCACTTTTTTCCTTGATGTATATCTGGATGCAGTTGCCGATAACACATTAACCCCGCCGGAAAATGTATTGCCCACAGTGGTTACCTGTGACCGAGGGGACAAGCGTATCGACTACAAGCTGTATCCGTCCCTTGAAGACGGAAGCGTAGTATTGCAGGATGAGAACGGCTATTTTTACTCACTTCCTTCCGATGTGGAAACAAAACTTCTGGTAAGAAGTGAGTTCCAGTATCTGTATACAGACGGTCTTCTTCCCGTTTTTACCGTAGTATCGGGAGAACGTGTGCAGGAAATAGCCCCCGTAAACTACAAATGGTCATATAAAAAAGCAGACGGCAAATATTATGATGATGACATAACCCCCGTTTACCAGCAGGGAAGCGACCTTCGTATATATTCCGACCGTATAAATTCTATCGGATTTTCCGTTCAGCCCGATAGTGTTGAGCTTCGTATAAACGGCGAGAGTATTGCTCCCGGCAGTTTTTCCGCCTTGGAGTATTCGGCTGATACATTGCTTTCCGTTACTGTCAGGGCAAGCTGGGTCAACAACGGTGAAAATAATTACGGTACCGCCGAATACAGCTTTGATATTCTTTACGATATCCCCGCAAAGGTGTATCTGTCCGATACGGTTTGTGTACGCGGCGAGACACTGCTTTTGCGTGTGGATATGCTTACCGACGGCGAGAGCGTGGAGCTGGTGTCCGACCTTATAACTACCGCACCCGAATTTGAGGTGCAAAGCGGTGTGGCTTACGCAATTCTGCCTATTTCTCTTGAAAACGAGCCCGGCTCTTATGAACTTACCTTTGTTTCCGGTGAAAACAGCGTGAAGCTTACTCTGGACGTTGTAGATGCGGATTATGGATTTGGCACATATCACTATCCCAACGATATATTTACACAGTACATTTCCGCAGATAAAGTTGAGGAGTTTGCTTCTGTCATGAATGACACGGTGGCTTTCGGCGGCGCAATGTTCTTTACCTTTGACAGCGCTTTTGCACCTTCCTGCGAGGGAACAGTTATCGAAACATACGGCAAGAGCATAGTCGTTAACGATGAGACTGCGGCAGAAGCACCTTTCAGCGGTCATATCCCCGGTACCGTATATTCGGTTAACGCGGATACCGCAGTTAACGCAATGCAGCGCGGCAAGGTGGTTTACACAGGCGAAACCGCACTTACCGGAAAAACCGTTATTGTAAACCATGGTATGGGTATATATACTTATTATTTCCATTTGTCCGATATTTCCGTTTCTGTGGGCGCTACCGTTCAAAAGGGTGCTACATTGGGCAAGGCAGGAACCAGCGCGTTAGCTCCTGCAGATGTGGAATATATAGCGCATACTGCAATTTCTGTTGGCAAGGTCTTTGTGGATCCCACTCCTTTTATTGAAGGAAGCTTGTTTACCGAATAAGAAAATTTAAGCACCCATTTGCGGTGCTTAAAATTTTGTCTTTACAAACACAAAATATGGTGGTATAATGAGGTATAAATACTAAAGTCCGAAAGGAACAAGTTAAATTATGAGATGTCCCATGTGCTCACATCCCGAAAGCAAGGTTATAGATTCCCGTCCTTCGGCGGATCATTCTTCCATACGCCGCCGCAGAGAGTGCGAAAAATGCCAAAAGCGTTTTACTACATACGAGATAGTGGAGACAGTGCCTCTCGTAGTTGTTAAGCGCGATAAATCCCGCGAGACCTTTGATAGAAGCAAGCTGCTTCGCTCCATCATTTCCGCCTGCGATAAACGTCACGTTTCCCGCGAGCAAATGGAAACTATTGCGGATGAAATTCAGTTCGCTCTCCAAAATTCTCTCCAGAACGAGGTCACTTCCTCTTATATAGGCGAATTGGTTTTGGAAAAGCTTCGCACAATCGACGAAGTTGCATATATCCGCTTCGCTTCCGTATACCGTTCCTTTAAGGATATTTCTCAATTTATGGAAGAAATTACCAAGCTCAACCAATAAAATGCTTGTTTACCGCGTACAAAAGTGCGCGGTATTTTTTTATGAAATAACTTTAAAAAACTTTTAACAAAACTATTGACAAAAGGGGAGAGTAGTGATATATTTAACCGTAGTTAGCATATGCTAATAGCAGAACAAGGTAGGTTGCATATGAATTTAACGAAGGCTGAAGAAGGAAAAGAATATATAATCCGCAGTATTGAAACTGACGACGATGAGCTTAACTCCTTTCTGTTTTCTTTAGGATGCTATAGCGGCGAGTCTATTACGGTGGTTTCCCGCCGTAAAGGCACTTGCGTTGTGTCCATTAAAGACGGCAGATACAGTATCGATAATCAGCTTGCGGAAGCCATTATTGTTTAATAAGGAAAAAGCCTATACGGCTGTTTTCTTTTTCCATCGAGTTAGTCTCTGCTAACTTCGTGTAAATACTATCATAATTGTAGGAGGAAAAAATGAGAATTGCTTTTGCGGGCAATCCCAACAGCGGTAAGACCACAATGTATAACGCCCTCACCGGCAGGAACGAGCGTGTGGGCAACTGGGCCGGCGTTACTGTGGATAAAAAAGAAAGTCCCATTAAAAAGAGCTTTTGTCACAGCGGAGAGGAACTGATAGCCGTTGACCTTCCCGGTGCGTACTCCATGTCGCCCTTCACTTCCGAGGAAAGCATAACCAGCGCATACGTTAAGAACGAAAAGCCCGATGTTATCGTTAACATAGTTGACGCTACCAATCTCAGCAGAAGCTTGTTTTTTACAACACAGATTCTTGAACTCGGCGTGCCTGTGGTTGTGGCGCTTAACAAGCGCGATATCAACGAGAAAAAGGAAACCAAAATAGATGCAGATGCTCTTTCAAAAGAGCTTGGCTGTCCCGTAATTCTCACCGTTTCCACTACCGGCGGCAATAACGGTCTTGCTGAAGTTGTTAAAGCGGCCGAAAGCGTTAAGGGCAAGACTCAGAAAGCACCTTTTGTTCAGACAGGTGTTGACCTCAGCGATAAAAAGAGCGTAGAGGAAGGTGACAGAAAGCGTTTTCAATTTGTAAACAAGCTGGTTTCCAAAGTCGAAAAGCGCAAGGTGCTCACCAAGGACAAAAATTTTCAGGACAAGATAGACGCAGTTCTTACCAGCTGGTGGGCAGGTATTCCCATTTTTGCTGTAGTTATGTTTCTGGTGTTCCAGCTTTCTCAGGCATGGGTTGGTCCCTGGATTGCAGAAGGCTACGTTTTTGATAAAGACGATTCGATTTCCATTACATACAACTCCAAAGAGCTTGAGCTCTTTAAGCAAGATGACCCGGATACCGATGCAGATGACGAAGGTCTTGTCGGCAAATGGGTTGCCGACAATACTGCTGTTGAGTTTTCCAAAGACGGTTTGCTGGTTATTACTTCTGACGGTACTTCTAAAGCAGGTGAATATACCTTTGAAGAAGACGAGCTTGCTATCACTGTTGAGGGTGAGGAAGTGGTATCTGTGTTCAACGGCAACGATTTGGAGATTCCAGGTCTTGTAACCTTTATCGATATGTTTGGCGAATGGGTAGGAGGTCTGCTTGAAAACGCAAATCCTCTTCTTACTTCCATAATTGTTGATGGTATTATCGGCGGCGTAGGCGCAGTTGTGGGCTTTTTGCCTCTGGTAATGGTAATGTACTTCCTCATTGCACTTCTTGAAGATTGCGGCTATATGGCGCGCGTGAGCGTTGTGCTTGACCCTATATTCAAAAAGGTTGGCCTTTCCGGTAAATCTGTAATTCCTTTTGTTATCGGTACCGGTTGTGCCATCCCTGGTGTAATGGCTTGCCGTTCTATTCGTAATGAGCGTGAACGCAGAGCTACCGCAATGCTTGCTCCC
>JAZSIT010000056.1:0-6129 GCA_045533895.1 Eubacteriales bacterium | reverse complement strand
CTTCCTGTGCCTTTGCGAGGAGGATGGTTCCGCCCTCACCGCTGGTAACACGGCCCATAATGAGAACGTGCTTGATATCGTAGAATTCGGTATAGTATGCGATAGCATAACCGAAGTAAACACCGATAGTCTCGTAGATCTAAATTGCTCACTCGTCGCCTTCCTTCATAAGGTTCTGAACGACCTTAAGCTTTTCTGCGGGAGAAAGGCTCTCGTCAAGCTCAATACCTGCGAAGGGAGCAAGCTTGTTAACGTCGTCCTGAGAGAAGTACTTAACGCCGCAGCCGTAGTCGCCGGACCACTCGTCTACCATAGCGTTCTTGCAATTGACAACGGGAACGAAAGCAAGCTCGTTGAGCCAGCCGGTAATGTTACCCTGACCGTCAACGTAACCGCCTGCTTCGGAGGTACCCATAGCTACGCCGAGAACGTTGGTATCATCAAGATCCATTGCGCCTGCGAGAGCGGTAACGTCACCGTCGTTAGCAACTTCGATGGGAATGTTCTCGCCAAGCTCCTTTGCAACGTCGATGTACATATTCTTTACGCACTTATCAAACTGATCATCGGGAACTTTAAGGAAGAGAGAAGCAACCATTATCTTGTTATCGATATAAACGCCTGCGGAGGAAACACCGATAGCGTCTACTCTGGGCATATGCTCAGCAGCGCTCTTCATTGCGGAGAGAATGCCTTCATAGTGATAGTTGGGGTCGGAGTTGATCTTGGGGAACCAAACAACTTCTTCGGAATATACAGCCTCACCGTCGATAACAGCACTTACCTTACGGTCGCTTCCGCCGGCGTCAAAGCCGATACGGCAACCGTCAAGATGTCTGCCAACGGGAGCGGGAGAGTTATAGTCAACGGGAGCGTTTTCGATATCGCGGAGCTCAACCTCAAACTCGGTCTCATATACGCGGGCCATAAAGCCGTTATCGAAATCACGGGAGCCGCCCTTTGCATAAGCAGCCTTGATATTTTCGCCGACTACCTTGGAGCCTGCGATGATGATCTTGTAGCCGCCTGCTACCCACAGAAGGCTCTTTACAAGACGGTCAACAAAATTGATATTTTCTTCATCTTTGCCGATTCCGTCGGGATAAATTCTGGTCTTATAGGTGGTGATGTAACCCTTGTTTCTCTGGATACCGATAACAAGGTCCTGACCGTTTTCCTTGGTAGCCTCGCGCATTTCGCGGCAGAGGAGAGAAAGGGGCTGGAACTGGGGATCCAGAACAGCATTTACTTTAAGCTTCATATCTTACTGTGCCTCCGATAATAGTTTTTTCTACGTTAAATTCGTTGTCGGTAATAATAATATCTGCATCCTTGCCGATATCGAGAGAGCCCTTGGTGTCGCCCATGCCGATAGCGTTTGCGGGGTTGAGAGATGCGCAGTTTACGCAATACCAAAGAGGAAGATCGGTGTTGGTGTATACGTTCCAAACGCCCTTGTTCATCTTGAGAATACTGCCTGCGATAGTACCGTCAAGCAGTCTGCATTCGATACCCTTGGATACGAATGCGGTGCCGCCCAGAGTGTACTGTCCCTCGGGAAGTCCGCCTGCAGGGAGACAGTCGGTAATAAAGCAAAGCTTATCACCCTTGATCTTTGCAACGATAGAGTACAAAGCAGGATTAACGTGGAAGGTGTCCACAATAAGCTCGGTAGTAACGTCGGAATTAAGAGCAGCGCCTACAACACCGGGGTTACGGTGTGCGAGAGCTGTCATAGCGTTGAAAAGGTGGGTTGCGTGGGAAACGCCGTTTACGGTAGACTTATAAGCGGTATCGTAATCAGCATCGGTATGACCCATGGAAACCACAACGTCGGTATCCGCAACAATTTCACGGATAGCGGCAAAATCCTCGTCCATTTCGGGAGCGAGAGAAATTATTTTGATAATATCGGCATATTCCTTAACGAAAGCCGCATCGGGAGCCAGTATGTATTTTTCGTCCTGTGCGCCCTTTTTCTTTGCGTTGATAAAGGGACCCTCTGCGTGGCAGCCGAGAATTGCGGTACCGTTCCAGGTCTTGCTTTCTTCCTTAAGGCTGCGCAGACATTCAAGGGCCTTGCGGATAACCTTCATGTCTACTGTCATGGTAGTGGGAAGGAAGCCGGTAACACCGTTTGCTACGATACCCTCTGCGATAGTGCGAATGCTTTCGGGCTCGCCGTCGCAAACGTCCTTGCCGAGGTAGCCGTGGATGTGCAGGTCGATAAGACCGGGAGCCACATAGCCGCCCTTTGCATCAATAACTTCTGCACCTTCGGGAGCAGTGTCGCATACGCCGCGTATAACGCTGTCGTAAACCAGAACTTTTCCCTCTACGATGCGGTCTTTAAGAATTATTTTGCCGTTGATAATAGCCTTCATAAAGCCCATATCCTCCATTATTTGTCATTAAATATGATAATAACACATCGGTTACAAAATTGCAACGGTTATTACGAATTAAAATATATTTTTTTATAACTTAATTTCCGTATCCCTCGGCTATACGGGTGTACAGCTCATCGGCGGTATCGGCAAACAGTTTTCCGCCCTTTTCCTTAAGCTGTTCTTTTGTGCGGAACCCCCAAGTGACTGCAAGAGGAATCATGCCTGCGTTGAGAGCGGTTTGGATATCCGAAGGAGAATCCCCTACATAAAGCACACCTTCGCAGTGTACGCCCAGTGCTTGTGCCGCTTCAAAACAAAGGGTCGGCGACGGCTTGCGGGTGTTCCCTCCCCTCTCGCCAAGAGAAAGAGAAATCTTTTCGCCGAAAAACTTTTTAACCAAAAACTTCACCGCATCATCGCGCTTATTTGATACCACAGCCATAGGATAACCTTCTTGGTAAAGTCGGTCAACGAGGTCGGTAATACCGTCGTAAGGAAGGGTAGTATCGGCTATGTGGCGGGAGTAATATTCGGCGAACAGACTGTACGCTTTTTCGGTGTCGCCGGGGTCTGCGTCAGGCGGGCATGCTCGCTTGATAAGAAGGGTAAAGCCGTCTCCGATAAAGGAGCGTATCTCCTCCTTGGTGCGGGTAGGATAACCCAACGTCACCAGCACGTGATTAACTGCGGCCGTGAGGTCGCCCAGCGTATCGAGAAGTGTACCGTCAAGATCAAAAAATATTGCGCTGTATCTCACTTTTATAAACCTTTCAAAAATCACCGCCCGCTAAAAAACAAAGGCGGACATAAATAAAATGTCTGCCTTGGCGGTGTTCAAATGTTAAATTCTCTCGGATATGTAATCCGCCATATCATTGATAGTGCGGAGAGATGCAATATCCTCCTCGGGAATGGCAGACCCAAACTCGGACTCAAATGCCATAATGATATCGACAACATCGAGGGAATCTGCGCCCAAGTCTTCTATGATAGAAGCGTCATCCGCAATATCCGAAATCTCCATACGGAGCTGACCTGCGACAATGCTTTTTACCTTCTCAAGAATATCCATAAATGTATTGTTCCTCCTAAAAAAATATTACGGCGGAAGCGTACCGTAAGAATATAATAATCGAAGTTGCCCGTAATTGCAAGACTTTTATTTACAAAAGCAAAAAAATTATTAATTTTCTTTCCATTCGTTGACGAAAACTACATTATATGTTATAATATACTGATTGTATTCAGGGCAGGAGGTAAGTAATGGTCATTATAGGTATCGACCCCGGTTTTGCTACCGTGGGATACGGGATCATACACGCGGAAAAGGGCGTTTTTACGCCTATCGCCTGCGGTGTTATTACCACTCCCGCTCATACTCTCATTGAAAAACGGCTTAAGGATATTTACGATTCGCTGTGTACGCTGATAGATACATATAAGCCGGACTGTATGTCTATTGAAGAGTTGTTTTTCAACACCAACCAAAGAACGGCTGTTGACGTTTGCCAAGCGAGAGGAGTAATGCTTCTTGCCGCCGAAAACAAAGGCATAAACGTCTATGAATACACTCCGCTTCAGATAAAACAGGCAGTGGTGGGCTACGGCAGAGCAGACAAGCATCAGGTACAGTATATGGTGAAGATGCTGCTCAAGCTGGAAAAGACACCCAAGCCCGACGATGCGGCGGATGCGCTGGCTGCGGCAATATGCCACGGTACAAGCGCCAGAACACACACGGGGGTATAAAAGAAAATGTTTTATTATCTTAAAGGCACTCTGAATAATCTGTTTGCCGATTTCGCAGTAATAGACGCCGGCGGTGTGGGATATAAACTTACGGTTTCCAAAAACACATTTGCTTCTCTCTCCCCTCTTTACGGCAAAACGGCACAGCTTTACACTTATATGGCAGTGCGCGAGGACGCGGTTGAGCTTTACGGCTTTTATACCGAGGATGAGCATTCCGCGTTTAAGCACCTTATATCCGTTTCTGGCGTGGGCCCCAAGGCGGCTATGTCTGTTCTGTCCACATTTACGTCGGACGCGCTGGCAACCGTAGTTGCATCGGGAGACGCAAAGACCCTTTCACGCACACCCGGTATCGGATTAAAGACCGCACAAAAAATAATACTTGAGCTTAAGGATAAGATAAGCGGAGAGATAGTCTCCTCTGCAGGCGGCGAAAGCAGTTTTGCCGCAGCAGCGTCCGGCGGCGGAAGCGAAGCCGTGGATACGCTGGCAGTGTTGGGATATACCAGAGCGGAGGCGGTTGCCGCCCTTAAGGGAATTGACCCCACTCTCCCCCTTGAAACAATAATCGGCGAAGCGCTTAAAAAGTTAGCTTCCATGTAAGAGGTACGATATGCCTATAAATCAATCCGATAATTTTCATACCGGCGCGGCGCTGGATCTGGAAAACCGACTGACATCCACAAGTGAAGCACCTGAGGACAGAGATAACGATAATTCTCTCCGTCCCAAGACTTTGGAAGAATACGTCGGTCAGGAGACGGTAAAGCAAAACCTTTCGGTATTTATGAAAGCCGCAAAAGCAAGAGAGGATAATCTGGACCACGTTTTGCTTCACGGTCCTCCCGGTCTGGGTAAAACCACGCTGGCAACCATAATAGCCGCGGAGATGGGTGTAAATATTAAAATCACATCAGGTCCCGCAATCGAAAAGCCGGGCGACCTTGCGGCTATACTTACCACCATTGGCAAAAACGATATTTTGTTTATAGACGAAATACACAGACTCTCCCGTTCCATTGAGGAGATACTGTACCCTGCGATGGAAGATTTCGTACTGGATCTTATGACGGGCAAAGGCCCCTCCGCAAGGTCTATACGTATACCCCTGCCCCCTTTCACTCTCATCGGCGCTACCACCAGAGCGGGTCAGCTTACCGGCCCTCTGCGCGACAGATTCGGTATGCTGTTCCGTCTCGAACTTTATACGCCCGAGGAGCTTGCAAGTATAGTAATACGCTCTGCGGGAATACTGGGCACACCCATTACCCAAGAGGGTGCTTATGAGATAGCCAGACGTTCCAGAGGAACGCCCCGTCTGGCTAACCGCTTTTTGAAGCGTGTCCGTGACTTTGCAGAGGTAAAGGGTAACGGAATCGTTGACAGAGAGATAGCGGACATTGCGTTGTCCTCGCTGGACGTTGACCCTCTGGGTCTTGACGCGGTGGACAGACGTATGCTTACCGCAATAATAAAGCATTTCGGCGGCGGTCCCGTGGGGCTTGAGACTCTTTCTGCGGTTATCGGAGAGGAGTCTATAACACTCGAAGACGTTTACGAGCCGTATCTTATGCAATTGGGCTTTATTAACAGAACGCCCAGAGGAAGGTGTGCAACACCTGCGGCGTATGCTCATCTGGGCATTCCCTACTCTGATAACGGAGTGAAAAATACACAACAGCTATTAATGGAGTAAAATATATGTTTACAGCAGACGGTTGGAAGGAATACAGACTTATAGATGCCTCCGACGGAGAAAGACTTGAAAGCTGGAACGGGCATCTGCTTATACGTCCCGACCCTCAGGTTATATGGAACGGCGCAAAGAAAAGTCCACTTTGGAAAAAGGCGGACGGTGTATACCGCCGTGAAGGCGGCGGCGGAAGCTGGGTGAAAAAGGATATACCCGAGGAATGGAATATTTCTTACGGCGATATGACTTTTTTGCTGTCCCCTATGGGCTTTAAGCACACGGGACTTTTCCCCG
>JAZSIT010000064.1:0-9084 GCA_045533895.1 Eubacteriales bacterium | reverse complement strand
GCGCGGAATACTTGAAAACGTGATGACCGAGCTCATGTACGAAATGCCCTCTCGCGACGACGTAAAAGAGCTCACCATCACAGCGGATATGATTAAGTAATAACACCATACGAAAAAAACCGGCTTATTAAGCCGGTTTTTGTTGTTTTAACTGCTTGGATTTTTCACTTTGGGTCGACAAACTCGCCGTGCTCGAACATACCTTCCTGCACGGTGCCATCGGGCAAAGTACGCACACCTTCTCCGTGCGGTTTATCATCATTATCCAGATACCCCTCATAATGAGTGCCGTCCGCCCCGTCAAAAATCATACGGCCTGAAAAAGAACATTTATAAAATTCACCTTCGTACCTATCTCCATCTTTGGTAAGGAATACACCGTGTCCGTGGCCCTTATTGTCAACAAAGTACCCCTCGTAATGATGCCCACATTCATAATCAACGGCTCCGTAACCGTTTCTCTTACCGTCCTTTATTTCGCCAACGTAAACGCTCTTGCCCGGACTCACGATCTTACCATAACCATTTGGTATGCCGTTGATAAAATCGCCTTCAAAACACCACCCGTTATCGCCGGTAAGTTTACCCTTTCCCCAAGGGACTCCCTCAATGAGTTCGCCCTTAAAACAAACTTTTGCACCTTTTCTATTAATGAGCTCCCGCTCTGCATATCCGTCAATTTTCCAGTGAGAATCCATATTAAATCTGTTGCCAAAGAAAGTTCTTATACCGTTTTTCCACCATCCAAAGTGTTTTTTACCATTTGGATCGACAAATAATCCGGGACCATACGCCCATTCTTTATAAAACCAGCCTTTGTATTTGGCTCCGTTGGGCCAAGTCAAAACACCAAATCCATGACGAAGATTATTTTTCCAATACCCATCATAGCGCAGCAAATAGGGATAACGCATAATGCCTTTTCCCCACTTCATGCCGTTGCGAAAATGCCCTTCATAACGATTACCGCTTTCGCGCTTACCTCGCATGTTAAGCACACCGTTACCATTGAATTTATCATTTTCAAAGTCGCCCTCGTAAGTACTTCCGTCAGGGTATGTGAACTTGCCTTTTCCGTGTCTTTTACCACGTTTCATTCCGCCTTCATACACTGCTCCATCCGAATACGAGAATTTAGCTTCACCCTCCGGGAAGTCATCTTCAAACATGGCCTCGACTTTTGTTCCGTCTTGCCAAGTGATGACTCCTCTGCCGTTTCTTTTACCGTAACGCCACCAACCGTCATATTTTGAACCGTCGGGATATGTTTGAACACCCATTCCGCTAAAACGGCCTTTTTCAAAATATCCTTCATATTTCGTGCCGTTGGCGTACGTCATAACTCCATGACCTGAAAACAACCCATCAACCATTTCGCCTTTATAAACATCACCGTCGGGAAAATAAACCTCTCCCTTTCCATTCGGACGATCATTAACAAACTCTCCTCTGTAAAAGCAACCGTCTATTGTTTTCAAAAACCCAAAGCCTTCTTTTTTGCCGTACTTGAGTGCGCCTTGGTACACACTTCCATCGGGCATCTTATGTATCTCGTTTAATATATCTTGTTTTGTTTCCATCAAAAGCACGCTCCGGTATATTTTATATATAACAAAAAAACTTTTACTATGAAAAAAGAAACCCCGACAGATTTGCGTCCGTCGGGGTATAGTCAGCCCTAAAAGTTGACGCCCTTAAGAAAATTAGTGAAATATTAAAAGCTTATTTCTTTTTCTTGGATACTACCACGATTATGGCAACGACAACAACTGCTGCGACTACGCCAAGAACTACCCAGAGAACAGTATTGTTGTCTTCGGGTTCGGTTGCAGAAGAAGTATCGCTTGTTGCGGGAGCGGAAGTGTCGTCATCTGCAGGAGTAGATTCGTTTGCGGGAGCAGAGGTATCTGCGGGAGTGGATTCGTCTGCGGGAGTGGACTCATCTGCAGGAACAGATTCATCATCGGGAACAATGGATTCTTCGGGCTCGGTATCGCTGACAAGCTCAGAAGCATCGGTACCGGTGCCATCGGGAGTGCCGTATACAGCCAGTTCGGAAACAAACATAAATACGCCGCCGTCTGCCTTAACGAATTCGTACTTGATGTACTGGGCGTTTACGGGAGTTTCAAGAGTAAGTGTTGCCCAATCTATAGCTTCTGCACCAAAGGTGAGATCGCCAAGATATGCATATTTTTCACCGTCTACGGAAGCATACGCCTTGATAGCGGAAGGAGAAGCGATACCGGAAGCGCCCTGCGCGTCCCAGATGTGAGCTTCGATAGAATCTATAGCGTTTTTCTTTTCGCCAAGATCTACTACAACAACGCCGGTAATACCGTCATAGTTATTATCCGCATTGTCTTCATTGTGGTAAAAACCTGCCCAAAGGTTATCGTATGCGTTGGTGCCGACCTGACCGTCGGTAAGGTTGCCGTTATACTTCTCCTGATAAGCAGGACCGTCAACAGCTATACCGGAAGCGTAATTGGTTTCGCCTTTTGCAAAAGCGGAAATACAAAGCGAAGAAAGTGCAAGAGTAAGAACAAGTGCAAAAATAATTAATTTTTTCATTAAAATTCTCCTTTTCGGTTTTGATGAATATATTTTACTATATTCGCAGCATTATGTCAATGACTTGTTTTTGGGTCTACTGTGCGGTGATTTCCAGCAGAGGAACCATATACTGCTGGTGACGGCGGTTGAGCTCTTCGGTATATTCACGCTTTACGCCCTTATGAAGTTCACGCAAATACTGGTGATGGTTGGACATAATTTCGGGATTTTCTCTTGCAAGAAGCAAAAGGGCGATAGAGGAGCACTGATCGGCGGAGCGTTCAAGATAAGTAAGTGTTTCAACAAAGGCGAGTCCCGCACTGACAACACAAGTGCCTTCCTTAAGACGCTCGATATGACGGTCCTTGAGAAGTGCTATCATATCATCAATGGTTTCCTCGAGAGGCTCTACTCTTTCTGCAAGAGAAAGGTCGCCGTTTTCCACTGCTGTAACGGTGATATCCACTATCTCTTCAACGGCAGAACACATAAGTTCAAGCTCTCTTTGAGCGCCTGAAGAGAATTTAACCCCTTCCCTTTTCATATCCTCGGCATATTCAAGAATATCGGTAGCATAGTCGCCTATACGTTCAAAATTAGTATTCGTCTGCATAAGGCGGTTGATTGCACGGGTCTGACCACCGGATTTGGCATGCTTGGAAAGACGGACAAGGAAGTTATCGCAGGTATCGGTAAATTCATCGATACGGTCCTCGCGTGCACGAATCTTTTCTGCATCCTCTGCGGAATATTTATCAAACATACTAAAGGACAGGATAAGATTATTTGCGGCAGTTCTGCCCATTTCGCCGATAGCCTTTTCAGCCTCTGCAACAGCGATGTCGGGAGAGATGAACAGCTTTTCGTCCAGAATGCGGAAGGGCTTAATCTTTTCTTTTCCGCTATCTTCCTTAACGATAAACATGCTCAGTTTGACCAGCAAGCCCGAGAAAGGCAAAAGGGCAAATGCGGTAATAAGATTAAATACAGTCTGGAAGTTTGCAATAGCACCTCTATCGGACACAGAATTCCAAAGTTCGGGGAACGCGCCGCAAGCACGCAGTATGGACATTACCGCCATAAACAGTACGGTGCCGATGACATTGAATACGATATGGATTATACCGGTACGCTTTGCGTCCTTATTGCTGCCGATAGAGCACACCATTGCGGTGGTAACACAGGTACCGATATTTATACCCATGATCATAGGGTATACCAGTGAGAAGGTAAGTGCGCCTGTGGAGGACAGCGCCTGAAGTATACCTACGGTTGCGGAAGAGGATTGTATGATAACGGTAATTACCAAACCGACAACAATGCTAAGCGCAGGAATTTCGGTAACTTTGTTTATCATATCAATAAAGAGCTGTGAATCTTCAAGTCCCTCAACAGCGCCGGTCATATTCATAAGACCGATAAACAAAACGCCAAATCCTGCGAAAATTTCACCGGAGTTTTTGAATTTACTGGATTTGGTAAACATTATAAGCACGATACCGACTACCAACGCAACAGGTGCCAAAGTATCGGGATTGAATATCCTAAGCCAGAAACCGCCGGAGGAATCTATATCCATAAGCCTTATAAGCTGTGCGGTAACGGTAGTGCCTACGTTTGCGCCCATAACGATACCTGCCGCCTGCTTAAGATTAAGAATGCCTGCGGAAATAAGACCTACTGTAAGTACGATGGTTGCAGTGGAAGACTGAATCACCGCGGTAACTGCGGCACCGGTCAAAAAGCCCCAAAATACGTTATGGGTAAGCTTGCCCAACACGTTTTTAAGTGCACTGCCGGTAGATTTTTTAAGTCCGTTACTCATGATCTCCATTCCGTAAAGGAACATTGCGAGACCACCTAACAGTGTAATAAAATCAAATGCGTCCATATTTTACCTTCCTCGTTAAAAAACGCTAAAAACCGCGTGATTTCAAAAAAAGCTGCTTTATCTTGATACAATCGGATTCGGTAATCTTGCCATCGCAGTCAATATCGGCGGCAGATAATGCGGTATCCGTTGCATTTAGATTACCCGCCGCAATACGTTTTGCCGATAGATAATCTGCTATCTCAATACTTCCGGACAGATTGAC
Source organism: Eubacteriales bacterium (assembly GCA_045533895.1). GTDB lineage: Bacteria > Bacillota > Clostridia > Oscillospirales > CAG-382 > SFLA01. The sequence continues at coordinate 4,432 of JAZSIT010000064.1, read as the reverse complement.
ATCTCCGAGAGTATATTCGCCTTGCGTTTTTTTGTTCACACCTACAGACATTTCGGAAACAAAATTATGTACCGATTTTCCGGATGCAAACTCGGCTTTGACGTACCGTGCGGACAAAGGGTCGGCGGAAATCAAAACTCCGTAGCCATATCCGTCGGTTCCCAACCGCACTGCCACAGTGCCTGCTTGGGTATAATTAACACCGTCTTCAGACACGTAATAGGTAACGTTACCCGGCTTGGCTATTCCGCTGGAGGGGTCGTTACCAAACTGCATGCCTATGTAGGAAATGTTATTCCGTACCGAGCCGAGATCTATATTAACAAAAAACTTTTCTCCCTCTTTAAGAGCGCTGGCATGCATATCGTGCCATTCTGTACCGTGAGGAGAGGAACCCAATATACCGTCGGTAAGTTCTTTGCCGTCTATCTGCATATAAGGTGCATTCCACTCGGCAGTATTTGTATACGGTTCAAAAGCAGTATAAGGACAACCTTTAGAGATAATATCGTACCCCTCGCCCAAGGATTTATCAAACTTACTTGCACCTACCGCTATTTCAGAGGCAAACACAAAAACGCGATCGGGGTGATAAGGAAATACTGCTTTTATGTAACGGGCGCCAAAAGTGCCGTCCTCATATCTTGCGGCAACCTCACCGATAACGGGACCTGCCGGAGCTACAGTTTTGAGAGGAGAAAAATTCACTCCGTCGGAAGAAACGTAAAAATCTACTTTCGCGGGAACACCAATGGACGCCTTTGCATCATCACGGAATTCCAAATAGATATACTCAAGATTATCGTAATAACTGCCCAGATCAAGGGTAATATTCAGTTTGCCGTCTCTATCCGCATAAGGTCTGTAAAAAGCATGCCACTCAGTACCGTAATCGGTCATGGCGTACCTTCCGTCGGTAAGCTCCTTGCCGTCCACATTGGCATATTCCAGGGTAGTGTCGGTATAAGGCTTGGTAGCGGTATAAGAGCATCCGTATGAGACAATGTCATATTTTTGAGAAACTCCGGAAGATTCAAGATATTTATCTTCCAGATCGGACTCTTTAAGTGTGCCCTTGGCATATTTATAAGTAAGATCGTAAAGAACACGTTTTTCCGGCTTTTCGGAGCGGTAACATTCGTAATAAAACTTTACATCCTGATAATACATTTTAATGGCGTCAATAGCGCCGTAAGCGGTGAAGTCACGTAAATACGTAAGGTATCTGTTATAATACTCGGCAGAGGTGAAGACGCTTCCGCTTATCTCGACCTCGTTACACATGTCGTACTTTTTGGCATTTTCTACCGCTTCTTTTACACGGGTGTTCGCCGCATTATAATTAAACATGTAGTTAGGCTGGAGGCAGGCAACGTCAAAACCGTATTCTTTCCATTTATTCCATCCGCTTGCCATGTAATAAGGAATCCAGATGGATTTATATCCCTTTTGGCGGATATATGAGGTGGTGGAGGTGAGGAGCGTTTTTTCGGTAGAATCGTTTTGCTTTATAAACTCCTCAAACCAATAAAAGCCTACAACTTCAAGGTTTTCGTATTTACCCGAATTAAATCTCGATATATAATCGTCTATTTGCCATTTGCAGTAATCTATTCTGTCCTGCAAGATAGAAAAATTATATGTCCTGCCGCCGATAGAGCCGAAATCAGTCTGTCCGTCATTGGGGTATGAAACGGTGAAAAAGACCTTCGCTTTGTAATCGCTCTTGCCGAGCTGCTTTTTAACCTGACCAACGGCGGTATTAAGTGCATCAAGATTATAACCATCGGCAAAAATATCGTCTCGGTACGCCTGCCAATCAGAGGCAACGGCGGGATTATCGCTTATATACATAGTACCGCCGGAAGGTCCTGTGGAAACGCAGGGAAGAAGCAGGAACGCATCAAAAAATATATCCTTTAACTGACCGCTCGTATCGTAATAACCGACGTACGGCAACAGTGTTTCCACCGTATGTCTGCCCGACACCGCGCCCTGCTGGTTAAAGGTATACATAAGCATGATGTTGTTTATTCCGTTAAGCTGTGAAGGCATAGCCAATCCTTCCGCCGCGGTTTTTAATACGGTTGAGGGAACGAGACATGAAAACACAGTTAAGATTATAAGGACAAAGCAAATTATTTTCTTCATTTTACAAACACCTGCCTATACAAAATAATGATAACACAAAAGGTTTAATATTGCAATATAAATTTATTTGTGGTACAATATTAAACGAAACGGAGGTTATGTTAATGGCCAAAAAGGCATTACTTATCGTTAACTTTTATTCCGGAATGGGACGGGCGAAAACCGTGCTTTCGGATGTAATAGATATTTTATCCAAGGGCGGCTTTCTTTGCACCGTGTATCTTACCAAAAACAAAGCAACCACCATTGACACGGCGAGAGAAGCGTATAAAGAATACGATACCGTCATAGCTATCGGCGGTGACGGAACCCTGTCCGAGGTAGTCAACGGTGTTATGATGGGTGAAAAGAATATTCCCGTTGGCTACATTCCTACCGGAAGCACCAATGATATGGCAAAATCCTTGGGAATTCCCACCAACCACAAGGAAGCGGCAGAGACTATCTCAATGTTTATCCCCCGCAAGTACGACGTTGGTATGTTTAACGACAGATATTTCACCTACATCGCAGCGACGGGTGCATTCACCAAGGTGTCTTACGCCACCAGCCAATCAATGAAAAACGCCATGGGTCACCTTGCATACGTGTTGGAGGGAATAAAATCCGTATCAGAAATACAGAAGATCCGTATTACCGGCACTACGGACAGAGGCAGCTTTGACGGTGAATATCTTTTCTGCTCGCTGTCAAACTCCACAAGCGTAGGCGGACTGATACAGCTTGACCGAGGTATGGTGCTGTTTAACGACGGATTGTTTGAATTGTGTCTTATCTCCGCACCCAAGACGGGTCAGGAAATGATGGAGCTGATAGGCGATATAATGCAGTCCGACTTTGACAACCCTCTCATAAGCTTGAGAAAAATATCACACGCAGAGCTTACCATCCCGGCTTCCGCCGAGTGGACGTTGGACGGTGAGGACGGCGGAAAGCAAAAGACGGTATCCTTCTCCCTTTCCAAAAGAAAGCTTATGCTTCTTACGGGAACCAGATAATCGCCCCAAGAAGCCTTACGGCTTCTCGGGGACCCCGACAATAATAAACAGGCGGACAGTAAAATATGTATGATATTAACAAGATAAGAAATTTTTCTATAGTAGCACATATCGACCACGGTAAAAGCACGCTGGCAGACAGACTGCTTGAGCATACCCGCGCAGTTTCCGAGCGCGAGGTGAGCGAACAGATGCTGGACAACATGGATCTGGAGAAGGAGCGCGGAATAACCATAAAAGCACGCGCCGTAAGGTTTGAATATACCGCCAAGGACGGCGAAACTTATTCAATGAACCTTATTGACACTCCGGGCCACGTTGACTTTACCTATGAAGTATCCCGCTCACTCAAGGCGTGCGAGGGTGCAATACTCATCGTTGACGCCACCCAAGGTATTCAGGCACAGACGCTGGCAAATGCATATCTTGCCATCGATAACGACCTTGAGATAGTGCCCGTAATAAATAAAATAGACCTTCCCTCCGCCGATATTGAAGGCGCAAAAGAGGAGCTTGAAGATATTATAGGCATACCTGCGGACAATGCGCCTGAGATAAGCGCAAAAATGGGCATTAATATCGGCGATGTGCTTGAGCGCGTGGTTGCCGACGTGCCTGCGCCCAAGGGCGATGTGAACGCCCCTCTCAAAGCACTGATATTCGATTCCTATTATGATTCCTACAAGGGTGTAATTGTATATTTCCGAGTTAATGAAGGAAGTATAGGAGTGGGCGACAAGGTCAAAATGTTTCACACCGGCGCGGAATTTGAGCTGGTTGAGGTTGGAACTATGTCTGCTTTCTCTCTTGAGCCCAGAGACAGACTTTATGCAGGCGAGGTAGGATATCTTACCGCCAGTATTAAAAACATTGCAGACACTAAGGTGGGCGATACCATAGTATCCTCCGACGACCCTGCCCCCGCCCCTCTGCCCGGATTCAAAAAGGCGATGCCGATGGTATTTGCAGGTATTTACCCCGCAGACGGCGCAAAATACGGTGATTTGAAGGACGCTATTGAAAAATTACAGCTTAACGACGCATCCTTTGTATTTGAGCCGGAAACTTCCATAGCGCTGGGATTCGGATTCAGATGCGGATTTCTCGGTCTGCTTCACATGGATGTTATCGAAGAAAGACTTGAAAGAGAGTTTAATCTTGACCTTATTACCACAGCACCCAGCGTTATTTATGAAATTACCCTTAAAAACGGACAAGTTGTAAATATAGATAACCCCACAAACTATACTGCTCCGGAGGAGAAAGAATCTACAAGAGAGCCT
>JAZSIT010000119.1:0-7520 GCA_045533895.1 Eubacteriales bacterium | reverse complement strand
CGGGGACGCCGGTCCCTACATACGGGAAATTGCTTTACAAAAACTTTATATTCTTTTCCCGTTTCGGTCTACAGTTTTAATCGGGGTCCCTGCGAATGCGACCAGCATTCGTGGGGTGATTTTTTAATCGGGGTCCCTGCGAATGCGACCGGCATTCGTGGGGTGATTTTTTAATCGGAGTCCCTGCGAATGCGACCGGCATTCGTGGGGTGATTTTTTAATCGGGGTCCCTGCGAATGCGACCGGCATTCGTGGGGTGATTTTTTACCGAGCGTCAAGCATGGTGGTGGCGGCTTTTATTATCTCCTCACTGGGGTCAATTCCGCCCATAATACGTGCGATTTCTCTTACACGGCTATCGCCAGAAAGCTTCTTTACGTGGGTTTCCGTTCTGCCGAAGGACACGGTTTTTGAAATGAGCAGGTGTGTTTTTGCAAGAGAAGCTATCTGCGCGGAATGGGTGACACAGATCACCTGCTTATCCCCTTCTGCAAGGGTGCGCAGACGGAGACCGATGCGCGAGCTCGTTGCGCCGGAAATTCCGGTGTCCACCTCGTCAAATATCATTGTACCAATATTCTCTGCCCTTGCAAGTACGCTCGTTACCGCCAGAATAATACGTGCGCATTCACCGCCCGATGCTATCTTTGCAACGGGGCGCGGTTCTTCGCCCGCATTGGCGGAAATGAGAAACCTTGCTTTTTCCGTGCCCCAGCGGGAAAGGGGTGTTTTTACAAAATCGGTAACAAAGGTAACCCCCGGCATATCAAGGGATGAAAGTATTTCTTTAATTTGCTTTTCCATACTCCATGCCGCATTTACACGGGTGGAATAGAGAGCATGCGCTTTTTCGTATGCGTCTTTTTCCGCTTGTGCCAGTTCTTTTTGTACCTCTGCCCTTCGTTCATCGCTGTTATCGATAGACGCAAGCTCTTTTTCCGTTTCTTCGGTAAGAGCTATAAGTCCGCTTTCGTCCGTACGGTACTTGCGGCAAAGGGAGGAAATTAAAGAAAGTCTTGATTCTATCTCGTCAAGTGCGACTACGGGATTACCGTCGGGATCGTCGGTATAGGCGGTGACGGAATCCGCAATATCCTCCAGTTCCAGACGCAAACTCTCAAGACGGGAATACAATTCCTCCGCCTCGGGCACGTAATCGGAAAGGAGTCTTAACCCGCTCTCCGCCTCGGAAATCAGCGCAGACGCAGACTCATCCTTTCCGTACAAAGCAAAATAGGCTTTGTTGGCGGCGGTAACTATCTTCTCGCGGTTAATAAGCAGATTACGCTTTGCGGTAAGTGTTTCTGTCTCCCCTGCCGTTATCTTTGCACGGCGAAGCTCCTTTAAGCGGTAGGTAAGAAAATCCTTTTTTTCCTCTCTGTCGGAAATATCGCTGTTAAGGGACTCCAGCTCCTTGCGCAAGGCGGTAACCGAATCGTATGCGCGGAGATATTCCGCCTTTTCCCTGCCGTTATCCCCATACATATCAAGAAGGGCGGGATGCAGGTCTTCGTCTGCAAGACGCATTGTGTCCTGCTGACCGTGAATATCGATAAGCTGGGAAGCGACAAGGCGCAGTTTTCCCACGGGGGTGACTCTGCCGTTGATACGGGAAACGCTTTTCCCGTCCGCACCGATACGGCGGGAGATAAACAGAAGCCCCTCCTCATCGGGAAAAACATCCATTTCTTCGAGAGTTTTCAGCATATCGTCTGAAAACGCGCCGAAAACACCCTCCACCTCGGCGTATTCTTCTCCTGTGCGGATGATGCTTTTATCACTCCGCGCGCCGCAAAGCAGGGCTATTGAATCTATAATAATACTTTTGCCCGCGCCGGTTTCGCCGGTGAACACAGTAAGCCCTTCGGAAAAATCAATATCCAGCGTGCGAATGAGGGCGACGGAACGGACGTGTAATGAGAAAAGCATATCAGGCTGCTCCGATCTGCTCCTTCAATTTGACGCAGATGCGGTGAGCGTCCTCCTCGTTTTTGGTGATTAAAACTATAGTGTCATCTCCTGCAATAGAGCCGAGGATTCCCTCGAAATTCATTGCGTCGATAGTAATACAAGCTGCAGATGCCATTGCCATATAGGTGCGGAGCACAACCAGATTCATTGCCTGGTCAACACTTTTTACTGTATCTGCAAGGATTTTTGCAAATTTGGTGGCAATATGCTCGGATGTGGGCAACGTTGCCGCAACGTAACGGTAGCCGCCCTTTCCGTTGGAGGTTTTTACTATTTTTAATTCTCTTATATCACGGGAAACGGTTGCCTGAGTGCATTCAAAGCCGCTTGCACGAAGAAGTAACAAAAGCTCCTCCTGCGTGTCAACGTCCCGATTTTTTATAAGCTCCATTATTTTGGTCTGTCTTTTTATTTTCATTGTGCGGCTTCCTTTCAAACGTTAAATTTATTGTGGACTACCGAGTAGAAATTTCTCTTTTTAATGCGGACAATGCGTGTGTGCCGCTCGCTCTTGCGGATTATTGCGTAATCTCCCGAGGCAAACTCAACAGGAGGCGCAGAATCCACGGTGATACAGGCACTCTCTCCCCCTCTCACCTTGGCGGCAACCATAAGCACGCTGTCGGAGGGGAAAACCAAAGCTCTTGTTGAGGCAGTGGGATGGGGACAAACGGGAGTAACTGTAATAGACTCAAGTCTGGGATGTATAATAGGTCCCCCTGCTGAAAGGGAATATGCGGTACTTCCCGTAGGGGTGGCGAAAATAAGACCGTCTGCCGAGTAGTCCGAAACGTGGACCCCATCGCAATAAAGATTTATATCCGCAATACGTGGTGATGCACCACGGGAAAACAGCACCTCGTTAAGTACCAGAAATTCCTCCTTGCTTCCGTCGCTTTTGCAAAGGGTGACGGCAAGAAGCATAAGGTCGTCTATGCTGAAATCCTCGGTCTTGAGAGCTTCAAGGAGATGAGTCTCCTCCGGCTCGATATCGTTTAAGTATCCCAGAGTTCCGCAGTTTATGCCCACAATGGGGATATCCGCCTTGGCGGCTACGGATGCGGCGCGGAGCACCGTGCCGTCACCGCCGATAGATATGATAACTTCGGGGTTTTTATCGGTAACGGTAATACCGTAACCTGCCAGCGCGTCCTTTACCTTCATGGCGGTATACTGGGCTTCCGGCTTTAGAGTATTCACTATAAGCTGTGCGCGTTTCATCCGGTGTTATCTCCTTTCAAACAGCGCCAGATATTCGGTGTTTCCGTCTCCCCCCTGAATGGGAGAAACGGCGGTCTTTACAAGATAAAGCCCGTTTTCCGAAGCGCACTGCTTTAATTTTTCAAGTATTTTTTGGTATATTTTTCCGTCTTTATCCTTAACGATTCCGCCCTTGCCGATATTTTCTCTGCCCGCCTCAAACTGGGGCTTTATAAGCGAGATAAAATACCCCTTTTCCATAACGCGGCTTACCGCAGGATAAATAAGGGTCTGGGAGATGAAGGAAAGGTCGGTGGTAACGATATCCGGCGTATAGGGTAAGTCATCGGGCGTTATGTCCCGCGCGTTGACCCCCTCCATAACGGTGACTCTGTCGTCGCCCCTAAGCTTTGGGTCAAGCTGGTCTCTGCCCACGTCGAGGGCGATAACCCGCGCCGCCCCTCTCTGAAGCAGGCAATCTGTAAATCCGCCGGTGGACGCGCCAAGGTCAAGGGCGCTCATTCCCTTTACGTCAATACCGAAAACTGTTAACGCTTCCTCTAATTTTCTGCCTGCGCGGGAAACGAATTTATCAGGGTCGGAAACAAAGATATCTTCATTTCCGCTAACCTCCGCACCCGCTTTTTTTACGGGCACACCGTTTACAAAAACCCTGCCGGAATCTATATATTCTTTGGCTTTGCTTCTGCTGGGGGCAAAGTTTTTTTCTACAAGAAGTATATCTATTCGCATAATTTTTGCGCCAGCGAGGTGGCGTCTATACCCGCAAGGGAGCGAAGGGTTGCCGTATCGCCGTGGGGCAAAAAGTCCTCCGCACCGCAAACGGTAATACGTGCACGGTGCTGTTTTTCGGCGCACATCGCCGCAATACTCTCGCCGATACCGCCCTTTTTCATGCCTTCCTCGGCGGTGACGATGACACGCGCGTTTTTAATAAGATGATAAATATCCGGCAAAGGCTTAACCTTAATAAGCCTGATAAGACGGACGTTTGTGCCGTTGGCGTGCGCCATTTGGCAGGCACGGTACGCCTCGCCGCTTTCGCTGCCGGTAGTGATAAGTACATTGTATATAAACTCGCTGGGGCCGAAATCGGTTACCGAATACTCCATATCCGAAACCCCTCTGCCCTGAGGAGCAACTCCTCTGGGATAGCGTATAACAGACGGAGTATTGAGATCCAACGCCTGAGTAAGGCACAGCCGCAGTTCCGCCTCGGTATAAGGCGACCACACGGTAAGATTGGGTATGGAATTGAGATATGCAAGGTCGAACATACCGTGGTGGGTAGGCCCGTCAGCGCCCACGATACCCGCTCTGTCCAGCGCTATAACAACGGGCAGAGACTGAAGTGCAACGTCGTGGATAAGCTGGTCGTATGCTCTTTGTGAAAAGGTGGAATACACCGCGAAAACAGGCTTCATTCCCCCTGCCGCAAGTCCTGCGGCAAAGGTCATTGCGTGCTCTTCTGCGATACCCACATCAAAAAATCTGTTGGGGAAGTTTTTTGCAAAGGAAGTAAGCCCTGTGCCCGATTCCATTGCGGCGGTGATAGCGCAAATACGTCCGTCAATGCCTGCAAGACGGGTGAGAGTATCGCCGAAAATATCGGAATACGTCTTTTCACCGGACTGTATCTCGCCGCTCTCTCTGTCAAAGGGGGAAACGCCGTGGAAAATGGCGGGATTTTTCTCTGCAGGTGCGTAGCCGTGTCCCTTTTTGGTGCACACGTGGACTACCGAGCATTTTCCGTCTGCCTTGGCTTCACGAAGCACGTCCTCCATAGCGGAGATGTTGTGTCCGTCCAGAGGGCCGAAATAGTGCATACCCATCTGCTCGAAAAGGTTTTCGTGTACTAAATGCCGTTTTCCCCAATCCTTAAAGGCGCGGGCGGCGGAAACAAGCCATTTTCCGATAAAAGGCACTGCGGAAAACACCTTTTCCACAAACCGCTTAAAGGAAAAATACTTTTTGCTCACCCTTATACGGGAAAGGAGCTTTGAAGTGGCGCCCACGTTGGGGGAGATGGACATACCGTTATCATTGAGAATGATTATGAGGTTATCGTAAGACGCACAGTTGTTAAGCGCTTCGTAAGCCATACCGCCGGTGAGAGCGCCGTCGCCGATAACGGCAACTGTGGTGTTGTCTCTGCCGCACAGCTTGTCCGATGCCGCAAAGCCTGCCGCCGCGGAAACGGAGGTGGAGGAATGTCCCGCACCAAAGGGGTCGCACTTGCTTTCGGAACGCTTCTGAAAGCCGGATATACCCCCGTATTTGCGGAGAGTGTTCATATACTGCCGTCTTCCTGTAAGCATTTTGTGCACGTAGCTTTGGTGGCTTACATCGAAAAGTATCCTGTCCCGAGGGCAATCGAAAACGCGGTGGAGTGCTATAGTAAGCTCGACAACGCCCAAATTGGAGGCAAGATGCCCCCCGTTTGATGAGGTTACGTTGACAAGCTCGGAGCGTATCTCCGCCGCAAGAATGCGCAACTGTTCGGTTGTAAGGTTTTTAATATCCTCAGGAGAGGAAACGGTTTCAAGTATCATTAAACTGTTTTTCTTTCTTTATTTCTTTGTGAATATACAAAGTATTTTAGCACACGCAAGGGTTATCTGCCTGCTTTTAACCATACCGATACGCTTACCCAAAGCTTTTCCGCCAACGGTTATTGAAGAAACCAAGGCAGTGAGAGAAAGGGTAAGCCAGAAGGACAGCTCGGTATCCAGCTTGGAAAAAAGCACCACGGCTATCGTCGCCGCAGATGCGCCGGAAACGACGCCGCAAATATCGCCCACTATATCGTTGCAAAAGGAAGAAACCTTTTCTGCGTTGGCAATAAGCCACACCGCTTTTTTGCCTGCAGGGTCTTTCTTTGCCGCCATTGCGTTAAAAGCCGCCATATCTGCGGTGGTTACGGCAAGGCCTATCATATCAAAGATAATACCCAGTAAAATAAATATAAGCAGCACCACCAGTGCTGCCCAAACGGGAAGGTCTTCCAGCGCCTCGCCTGACAGCAAAGACAGCAAGGCGGTCATAAAAAAGCTGAAAATAAATGCAAATGTTATCCAAATTCGGCGTGCACGCCGCTTGGAGCGTTCTTTTGAATTGTCTTTATCGTTTTTCATATTGTTCCTTTTATTTTGGACGCGCTCCTAATGGCTGTTTGATTAATGGCGACACGGTACGTAGACCTTGCGGCTTACGGTCAAGTAGGATTTCCCCACGGTCTCCTTCTCGTCGCCGATGAAGGGGTTCCCCATTAAAGACCGAGGCGGGGCATTGCTGCTTCCGCGACTTGATTGCCTATGAGTCCGCACTGTAATCCGCACCGTGCCCGTGCGTTTTTGTTTTGCCGCGACGACAGTCTAGGCGTTTTCCGCCATAGCACAAAACATTTTCTTATCTTCTTTTGCAGGCATGATTTCAAACGCGATTTATTCGAGGTTCGGTAGCTAATCTCACCCCGACATGAACGTTATCCGCCATGACCCACTCAAAGCCGGCTACATCTATCCACAGCATCTGTAATGGTCGTACCGCGTGATAGGTCTAATCTTAATCACGTAGCCCCTTACTCCAAACGAAAGTCCGCCACGTAGAAAAAGCCTCAAAGGAAAGTGGGTTAGCCGCCCCATGCCGTTGGGGTGCGCCCACAGCCCATTCTCCCAGCATCCACCCTGAACTGGGCGTACAAAGCAAACACCAGGAGCTTCATCGATTTGCCGTTTGACGTATTTTTAGGCACGCCTTCAAAAACGCCGTGCTAACTAGAATACTGCGCCATCGCGTATTCATTATATCACATTTTTGCATAAATTCAAGGGGTTTTTGTGAATTTTATTCACTATTTATGCACGGAATGTAAAAATATTCTACCAAAAACAATTAAAACGGGAGGAGAGATCCACCCAAAAAATACACCCCCACAAATCTGCGATTTGCGGGGACCCCGAAAATACACCAAAAAAATGAGAAATGAGAAATGAGGAATGATGGAAGTTTTTGGTCTGTGACCAAAAACAAATTAATTGAAATATAATGGTGTTTCGATACCGTAGGGGAGGGGTCTAACGGGGAACCCGTTCCCCTCCCGTAATATGTTCGTACGAAACTAACGTCTGTAATAAAATTTTCGCAAAACCACGCGATGGTAAAAAGCTGTAGAAAAGGTCTTTCGCGAGTGGGGAGCTGTAGAAATCTACTGCCCCCCGAGCAAAAGCCTTTAGAAACGGGAAAAACAAAAACTTCCGTAGATTTTTCTACGGAAGTTTACCTTATATTGTGATTAAAGCGGAAGGGGAAACGGGCACCCCGAAAAA
>JAZSIT010000043.1:0-1866 GCA_045533895.1 Eubacteriales bacterium | reverse complement strand
CTGTTTAACAACCGGCTCGAGGGATACAAAAACTTCCTTTACCGCCTGGAGAAATTCTTTTTCGCCGGGGTTCCTTTTTTCGACCTCTTCATAAACTTTTGCAAGGTATTCGCTTTTAAATGCCATTTTGGGTTACCCTCCCATAAAAATAGAATATACCTAATTATATGCTTTAATGCTTTAAATTGCAAGTTTCTTTGACAAAAATTTCAAAATTTTTTGTAAATAGCTCCCCAGAGGGGGAGCTGTCTGCGAAGCAGACCGGGGAGGGATAATCCCTGACCATTTTGGATAAGCGCTCCGCGTCACCTGTTGATCCCTCTTCTGTCATTTCCTTTGGAAATGCCACCTTCCCCTGCGGGAAGGCAATTAACATTTGACATAATCCACCGGATAGTTTAAAATATTAACCCGTGAGCGGAAAGGACGGCAGCGGACGCAGTTCCGAAAGGACGCGCGCGAGGAAAGTCCGGGCTCCAAGGGCAAGGGTAGCTGCTAACGGCAGCCGGGGGTGACCCCAGGGAGAGTGCAACAGAGATATACCGCCAGGTTTTCCTGGTAAGGGTGGAAAGGCGAGGTAAGAGCTCACCACGTCCTATGGTAACATAGGGGGTCTGTAAACCCTATCCGGAGCAACACCGTACAGAAGATCAAAGCACCGGCCCGGTGCTCTTCGCAAAGGTGGCATTTAAGCCGCACGGGCGACCGGCGGCGAAGATAGATTGTCGTCATTACAGAACCCGGCTTATTTTCCGGTCACGCCAAAAAGGGGTGTTGCCCTCCTACTCACCGTCCCTTAGATCCAGATCACTTTACATTTTATTAATATGATAAATGAAATATGCTCATATTTTAATATTATAATACAGATAAAGCAACAGAAAAACTCTTGATGATTTTCATCGCTTTCCCCTCTTTTCTTTTCAAAACCAATTACGAAAAAGCCTGAGCCCGCAAAACGCGGGTTCAGGCTTTTTTCTGTTGCTTTATAAATATATATAATGTATAATCAATTAAATAATATACCGGAGGTAATTATGGAAGAGAAACTTTTTGTTGGCAAAACCGAATACCGTATAAAAAAGCTTCTCGGCAAGGGCAAGGGTGGCTATTCCTATCTTGCGGAAAAGGACGGAAAACTTTTTGTTCTTAAACAGATACACCATGAACCCTGCGATTATTACACCTTCGGCAACAAGATCGAAGCGGAAAACAACGATTATCACCGTCTTGAAAAAGCCGGCATAACCGTTCCGAAGATGCTCGATATCGATATAGAAAACGAGAGGATACTCAAGGAATATATCGAAGGGCACACTGTTTGCGAGCTTGTTGAAAAGGACCTTCTTACCGATGAACACCTTGAACAGGTGCGGCTAATGGCAAAAAAAGCCATGGCCTCCGGCATAAATATCGACTATTTCCCCACAAACTTCGTACTGCAAGGCGGCATTCTTTATTACGTTGATTATGAATGCAACGATTATATGGAAGAATGGGATTTTGAACACTGGGGGATAAAATACTGGTCAAAGACCCCGGAGTTTATCGAATATATGAACGGACAAAAATAAAAAAGCTCCCCGTTTATAAAACGGGGAGAAAAAACGTTTTTTTTACTTTTTAAGCTTTGTAAATCACGTTGCCGTCACGCACGGTTAAAAGCACGTCGTAATTTTCGTTCAGAACGGCAAAGTCCGCTTTCTTGCCGACTTGAATACTACCTGTAACGTTGTCAATGCCCAATACTCTTGCAGGATTCTTCGTAGCGAAATCCACCGCCGTCGTAAACGGTACGCCTACCTTTTTTACCATATTCTCTACGGCGCGGTTCATTTTTAAAACACTACCCGCCAACGTTCCGTC
>JAZSIT010000028.1:0-7669 GCA_045533895.1 Eubacteriales bacterium | reverse complement strand
TCTTTTCCATCAGCACCTTCTACAATTTCTTGTGCCAAAAGCTTGAAATCATTTCCGTTTACAGTAACCCAGCTTTCGGGCACCTTGTGTTCGTCCAGACAAGCAGGATCGGTATACCAACCCAAAAAGATGAATCCATAACCGGGAGTTGCGATACAGCCCATAAGTTCAGTAGCGGAAGCAACGGTTTCGTTAGCTATTGATATACTATTCAAGGCTTTCAACGATTCGACATTACATACAATATGGTATTCTACCATAATTCGTTTTTTTGCATACACAAATGTGATAACGTTCTTTGAAGCGTCATCGGTTATAACCTTTTCCGCTGTACGCTTTTCATCGGTTGAATCTATACCGTCGCGGTAAATATACAGGAGTCCGTCGTCACCGGCATCCCCCTCGTTAAGATACGATGCAGGAGCGGTGTGTGATACGGTTGTTCCGTATCTTGCTTTAGCTGTCACGGTATGGAGAACATTTGAGTTGTCAACGTCTTCCACATACTGTATGGTGTAATTATATTCAACGCGGTCGTAATAGAATTTGATATCCAAACCGCCGAGCGTTACTGCACGTTCAATACCGTTTGCAATGTAATATTCTCTTTCAGTTTGGTTGTTTATCAAAACAGTTTCGAGATGAGGCACCCAAGTACCGCTATCCAACGAATATGTGGTTATTTCTATTTTCACCAATTCAAAACCTGTAATTGGTTCTACCTTGGCTTTTTTAACCTCATCAATCTTGTGCGGGCCTTGGTCTGCCGAATACAGAGTATAGTCGGTAAAGTCGCCTCCGTTTAAGGGTTCGATATAATGCTCGAAACGGTGAAGCGCATGTTCGGTATCCGGAACATAGTAGAAATAGATAATATTTTCATCCAAAACGTGATTCGGATACGTGCTATAATCCGTGGGATCGTATGCAATGGATTTTTCAATATAATATTCCTCGGGGATATAGCCTGAAAAAGGTTTGAACTTTTCTGTAACTACTGCATTTTCTGTTTGTATCGGACCGGTTTCTCCGAGTATATCTCCCGTAATACGGTTGATATACATTACCTTATAGTTAATGTAATCCTTGTTATAATACTTAAAGGTATGCGTATTCTGGGAAGAATCGGCATTCATAAGTATAGAGTGAGACGAACTATCGGGGAACCACTTGGATTGATATCCGTCATACATCGCCTTACCGCCCTTTGCATTAAAGGTTACGGTTTTACCTGCTGTTGAATAATCGTTAAGAGGGGATGCAATTTCAGCATTAAGCAGCTGGTCTCCGCTTCCGCCGTCAACGTATTTGTATGCCTGATATTCAACTTCATATGTAGTAACAATAGATGAATGCCATTCGGCAAACAAAACAAGGTCACGGGTAACCTTCATGCTGTCCGGCGCAAATTTCTTTTTACCGTTTTCATCAAAATAAAACCAACCGATAAACTGATAATCGCCGTCTCTTGTGGGGGTGTGGCTGTATGCTGTACCCAAAAGGTCGCCGTGAGGTACTTTTATCGGGTAATAATCAGCTTTGTCCTCGTCGGAAACTCCGGGCGGATACCACGGGTTATCTTCTGCAATATCCGTATACAGCAAGTGGAAGGTTATGTTTCTTACAACAGGTGTCCACTTTGCATAAACAGTAAGGTCGCCGTCCGGCATAGTTAACGTATCCCAATCAACTTCTGTTCCGTCAATACAATCAGGTGTGGTATACCAACCTCCGAAGACGTATGCGCCGGGTTCAATTCCTTCGGGATAATAATTATTTTGCATATCCGTTGCGGAAATCTTATGTTCGTTTAATTTCATACCAAAGGGCGCGCTGCCGTTACCTTTGCCTGACATCATTGAGTTGTAGTTATAAAGAGAAAAGCTGTGTCTGGACGCATCGTAGTAAAAACAGTTGCAATAATCGCATGTTTTTGTGGGGCAATAATACAAATAGTGTCCTTCTTCGTCTTGCTGTGAGGAGCCTTTTATATAAAGCGAAGAATTTTTTTGATAATCGTAAGTATGGTTATATCCATGTTCACGTGTATCGTTTACACATACGTATCCGTTATAAGTAAATGGGTCAACACGTGTACTTCCGTTGTGCGCTGCTACAAAATCATGCGTTTCGAAAAGAATGTATTTTTTTCCTTCGTATATACGGTCGTATTCATCGCCAAAGACCTCAAGGTAAATGTGGTACGTGTGTTTGCTGATGCTTGAATTACCCCACCATGCGCCCATACGTTGAGCCAAGTAAACTTCTTGCCCTGTTTTTGAATCAACCACCGTGTTGCCATTGGTGTCTTTTAACGGAGTAGTCGCATGAGAAGGAACGATCATAGCAGCATTCATATAAGGATAAGGACCTACAATGTTTGCATGCTCAGGGTCATCTCCTCTGTATCCGGAACCGGCTTCTGCTGCCCAGCTTCCGAAATACATATTGTTTACAGAGCCTATTGCGGCACTCGGCCAAATATCTTCTATACTTTCTCCGAATTTTGCTCTTATAGAAATATAGTAATAGGTATAATTACCAATGCGCTCTGAACCGGTTGTATATCTGGAATCAGTAACTGCTGGCGTTCCGGTTATATTGGTTGCTGTCCAACCGTTATCGCTAATAACACCGCTGTTTGTAAGGTGTGCAATTTGCTTTTGTTTGGAAGTATTATGTTCTCGATAATAAAGAAAGCGAATCTCAAAAACTTTATATCTATAATATACGTTTACGATTGTAGAGCCGTCGCCTTCAACGGTAACGTTCTGGTCCGCTTTGACAAATTCCATATACGGAACGTTGGTATTCTTACAAGCAGCAGAATGCGTATGTGCGACCTTTCCGCAACTATAGCATTTTTCTGTATGAGTATGTTCGTCTGCAGAACAATAAACGCAGTTTCCGTCACCGTGAGTGTGCACGGTTTGGTTTCCGCATTCCACGGTGTTACAAGAACCGTCACCGTGAGTGTGCTCAGTTTGATTGCCGCATTTTTCTGTGTTACAAGTGTCGTCACCGTGAGTATGCTCGGGAATAGAACAGGTTAGCGTAATAATTACACTTTCCCAGTACCTCAAATTGCTGGGATTATTACTTAAATTGTTGATTTGATACCATGTATTACCAATTTGATAATAATAACTATAGTTGGACGACCGTCCAGTGCGAACGATTCCGTTACTGGCTTTATTTTCAGAGTTGTTTATATTATTAATTGTCGTATTACTGGTGACAGCATTACCCCAAGAAACATTGTTGGCACTAAAATCATAACAGTCTGTGGTATGCGCGTGTTCATCAATATTACAACAATTTTCATAATGTGTATGTGGAGTGATAGAACAACAATCTGCACTGTGTATATGCTCGGTCACAATACAGCAACCTTCTCCGTGTGTATGCTCAGTTTTTCCGCAAAGGAAGGTGCAGCTTGTGTGTGTATGCGCTTCCTTTCCGCATATATTAAGGTCAGCAGTGAGATCGTCGCTACCGGACACCTTTTGCGCAGATTCTTCGTTGACAGGACGGCTTCCGATATAAGTTTTTGTTCCGTCTCCGTTATCTATCCAGTAAACAACGGTATACGTAGTTTGTGTCGTCGTCCAAATTGCTATATAAGCAGTGTTGTCGCTAGGCATGTTGGTGGGAAGTTCATCAGCAACGCCGTCTCCATTGCCTTCTGTATCAAGCTTATCCCAGCCGTTAAAGACGTAACCCGAGCGTATAGGATTAGGAACATAAATATACGTGCCGTGACGCACGTAAAGCGTGTGAGCACCGTAACCGCCGGCGCAATCGAACTCCATAAGATAATATGTTCTTTCATAGAACACTTCAAATATGGTAGAACCGTCTGCAGCTATAGTATCGGGCTGATAATAAAGAGCTGCAAACCCTTTAAATTCGGCATATACACCTTTTTTTGCAGAATCTTCTATTATATTTCCGGCTCCGTCCACGTCCATATAAGGCGGCAGACCGGTATAGCCTTTTCCGTGGAAAACGCCGTTGGTTATACCAAGTGCATCGTCGTTTATAGATGTATCTGTAACGTATGAATCATCATAAACATTCTGGAAACGGTAACGAACCTCGTAATCCACCTTTTCGGGCAAGTATTTGATGGTAAATGAAAGGTTTTCGGTAACAGAAGGGATGTTAAGGAATGCTTTGTTTCCGGTTAAAGTAATACCGTCAGCAGCTTCAAGAACAGGTGAAAAACCGACAATATCAGGTACGGAGATTCCCGCACTGTCACTTATCAGAGGTGAGCCGTAGCGAAGGGTTGCGATATAAGAAGAAAACGCAGGACCCATATAATCCAGCTTGTATTTTCTGAGACTGGAGTCATAATGATATTCATATTTTTCATACTCGATCGTAACCGTAACGAACTCGGGGTGGTCGTCGGAAACGTCACCGCCTGCCATTGCAGAGGGTGCGGTTACAGTATTGACAGAGAGGGCAGGGATATTGTCAGACTCTTCCTCGACGAGCTTGACCGTAAGTGCGTTGGAAAGGTACGCATAATCCTCGGTATAAGCGCGCAGGCGCAGCTTTGCTGTGCCGTCCTCTGCCATCATATTATTAATAAGCGCAACGGAAACACCGATATTATCCTCGGTAGCGTCATAAATATCCACCCAAAGATTATTCTTCTCGGGATGCTTTATCTGCCATTGATATTTGGCATTTTCGTTAAGACCGGCGCCGGAAACCTCGATTTTCTCGTGGGAATATATCTCCAGTTCGGAAACCTCATCGCCGTCTTTTGTTATTTTAAGTGTATCGTAATCGTATTTAAGGGGAGTGTTGCTTATATATGTATCTTCCCCTGCGCTATCGCCCTCGCCTACTGAAATTCCGGTCATCGGCGCGGAGGTAAACAGCATAACGGCGGCAAGAAACATAGGCAAAGCGCGGGAAATGATAAATCTTTTTGCTTTTTTCCGGTTAAAACGTATCATTTACATAACCTTCCTTTCTGTAGAGTGTGGGGAAACGTATAAATCAAGGCAAAAAATTAGAGGTGAATACAGCTTCTGCAGTTGCTTCACCGTTTTTTTGTGCCATATAAGCATAGAAATCCAGCGAATAGCTTTCTGCCACAGGGTGAACGAGGGAGTCTTTCACGGTAAGAACATTGTCCACGATGATATCTATAGTCATATTCGTGGTCAGCTCAGACGTATACACGTAAATAATTCCGCCGTTGGGTCCCGTAACGTCTGCTACAACAGACCAACAGCTCTCGATGGAATATGTAACCGTACCGGGAGTCGTATCCACTACTTCAATATACAGATACGCAGGCACCTCAGTCTTTCCGGTAATTCTGATCTGAGGGTCTTTTTTGATATCCACACCGGGCATAAGTACGTATTCGTTTCCGGAAACCTCGGTTGCACCAAGTGAATAATCACCCAGAGTTGTGCGCTCCGCAACGTGCTCAAACAGCTCAAACGTGTCCACAAGGTCTGCCTGAACGGTTACGTTACCCTTAAATTCTGTCTTTTTAACGTATTTTGCATATACCGCACCGGTTCCAGCGGCGGCAAGTATAAGCGACACCAAAAACATCGAAATTATATATACTTTTTGCACTTTGCGGTTTATTTTCATTTTCGGTATCGCCTCCTTTTTTATAGTTTAGTCAATCTGCACGCAGTTAACAACGCCGTCGAAGGAAAGATTTGCGGTAACACTTTCCGTGGTCGCGCTGTCGGTGAATTTATCAAGATCCATATTAAATATTATGGTCGTGTTTTCGGTGCTGCCGTTGGGTGCAAGTGAAAACACGTTCTCAAAGGTTATAACGTTATTGGTATTATTTCCGCTTATCGTGGTGCCGCCGACAGTAATCGAAATATAATCGGGTACGGGGGTTTCAAAGGTAAGCACCAGATCACACCGCACCGCAACCTCGGAAGCGTTTGTCACGGAAAGCGTTTTTTCATTTCCGCTTTTTGTGGTATTAGTAAAGCTTGCGGTAACGTTATCTATCGTTGTGGTTACGTTAAACGTTGCGACTCTTGCATCGTCAGACCCTTGCCCGTTTGAAATAAACTTTGCATACAGTCCCGACATAAGTGATACAGACAAAAGCATAAGACAGAAAAGCGCGCCTGCAACGAATATCATTATCTGACCCGATGAAAATCTGCCTTTATTCTTCATTGTGCGCCTTCCTTTCTGTTTTTGTTTTATTCCTTGTTTTCGCCGTTTTGCTTTGCAGCCTCCTGCTCGGCAAGGAGACGGCGTATTTCTTCTTTTATAGGCTCAAGGTCTGCCTCGGAATCCTTCTTTTCTTTCTTGAACGAAAGCTCCATCAGCAGTATTGCCGCGCCCAGCACCAATATGACAACGATGGGCGATCTTACTATGTTAAGCAGCTTTCCCGCAGAGGGGATCACCTTAACGACCTTGCCCTTTATCACCTCGGCGGTTATCGCTTCGTCAGCAGAATCGTTGGCGTCGCCTTTGGTGGTTATCTTTCCGTCAACGATACTGATTATTCTATGCACCACAAGTGTGCCGTGGTCATTAAAAACCACCATATCATCAACAAAATATTCTTTTTGGCTTTTAACCACGAGCACGTCGTCAACGCTTAACGCAGGCTCCATACTGCCGGAAAGCACTACCGACACACCGACCCCAAACGGCATCGGCATATTGTCGCCTGCAACGTTGCGCGCGTTCCAGTTGTAAAACTGTATACCTATGAATACGCTTGCAATCAAAATAACCACACCGCGTATTATCATATTAACTGTTTTCTTGTTCGTCTTCTTCATTATATATTAATACAGCCTGATTCTTTTTGGTCTTAAGCACTACAGCCACACCTACAAGTGCAAGCAGCGCAAGTATAAACCACCAGATAAAGGAACCGTCATCACCCAATACAGGGGTGTCTTCGCCGTCACTGCACTCGGGGTCTGCGCTTTGGGTCGCGATAGTGCGTATAACTATTGTAAGAGACAAATCTTCCCCCTCAGCCGCAAGGTTGCCCAGCATAGTGTCAAACTCGTCGTCTCCCTCAAACGCCCATTCCCAATCAAGGGTATAGGTGGCATATCTGCCTGCGCCCAGAGTAGCTTCGGTGTGTACGTTGTTCAAAGCAAGGACGTCCTCTCGCTTGTCGTCACCGCCAAGCAGGTATCCGCCGTTCTTTTGGGTAAGGCGTACTGTTACGGGTATAGCGTATTCATCGTTGGAAAAATACGCTTCCATCTCCATTTTATAATCCAAAGCAACGCTTCCGGAATTCTCAAGTGTAAACGAATAGTCGTTCTGAGTACCGGGTGCAATCACCTTGTCGTCCCCGTTTCCCTGTACGGTAACCATTCCCTCACCGTTTTCGTATGAAAACTTGAATATCTCAACGTTGGTGTTGGCTTCCCATACGGTGTCCTCATCGTAAATCGAGTAACCGGGCACCTGTCCCTTGCTTCCGCTTACGTTTGCAGGCATAACGAATCTTCCTATATTCGCCATAAGCATGCTTGCCTTAGGCAGATTTGCTTCCGTGTTGTCAAAAACAATACTGCCGTCCTCCTGCATCTTGCCCATGCGCACCGTAGTGTTTTCTCCGCTTTCGGTAAGCGAGAACACGTTTTCGCTCATCTTGGGCGCAAATCCCACCAGACGGCTGAACAGC
>JAZSIT010000076.1:0-22814 GCA_045533895.1 Eubacteriales bacterium | reverse complement strand
GACCTCGTTTTTCGCGCCCAAGCGTTGTTTTAGCGCCGTGGCCGGGGTAGACGGTATAATCCTTTTCAAGAGAGAACAGTTTTCGGATAGAAGAGAATTCCTCTTCCGTGTTTTCGCCGTAAAGGTCCGTTCTTCCGATACCGGATCTGAAAAGCGTGTCGCCTGAAATTAAAAAGTTATCACATATAAAGCAACTGCTTCCCTTTGTATGACCGGGAGTGTGTAAAACCTTGATGTGAATGTTTGCAAAATACAACTCTGTATCACCCTCAAACAAACGTGGCGTAGTATTACAGATTACCGTAAACCCGGGTAGCAAATACGAAGCGTTTTTTCTCGGGTCCTCAAGCATTTCCTCATCTTCGGCGTTTATATAAAGGTTGGCGTTTGTTTTTGTACAGATTTCATCAACGGCACCGATGTGATCAAAATGCCCGTGGGTTAGCAACACAGCTCGAAGCTGTAGACCGTCAAGAAAAGTTAATATTTTTTCAGCTTCATCCGCAGGATCAATTACTATGGCATCATTACCATCGTGAATGATATAGCAGTTTGTATCCAGCATTCCGCAATTAATTGTTATTATTTCCATTTTCATGTATCCTGTCAAGTAAAGTTACCCATTTTACCGCAGTGCGCATATCCGGCTGGGGATGGAGATACACCAGTTTGTTTTTATAGTAAACGTCAAATGCAGAGCCGACCGTTATAGGGAATCCGCCAAGTTTATCTATCGGATAATAAGCTTCTACGCGCTCGCCGAAGATTTCACCTTCAAAGGAAAAGCCATTTTTATCAAGACGCGCTTTGCCTTTACCTGCGTTATGGTCGATATTTCCTTGTTGGTTAACCGTTCCGAATATCATTTCACTTTCTAACACGTCGTTTTCGGGGTCAAGCATACTCTTCTGCCAATCGCACCAATCGTTGATACGGGTGAAATTACCGCCGTGAATAACGTATTGGTTATCAAGTACTGCGTCGGCACCGCATTGGGTGCAGGTTATGTGTCCGCGCTCTGTCTTAATTTTGAATTCGCTCATACACTGGGGACATTTATATATAATGCCGTCAAGTCCGGCAGACATATCCTTACAACGGTATTTCACACTTGCCATAGCCTGCTCGTCATCATGCTTCATAGCTTCTTCGATACGGGTGCGGATATCATCAACCGAAAGCTTTTTTACTTCGTCGGCACTAAATAATTTGCCGGTAGTAATTTTGATTTTGCCTCTTCTTGCGGATTTACGCCATTTTGGGAAGGTAAGATAGGCACCGTTTCCGGTTACGGTGTAAACGTCAACTCCGCAACTTTTAACAAGTTCTGCAGTACCCGGAGTTATTGACAGCGAGTGTCCGTGCCACGTAAGGCGTCCTTCAGGGAAAAGAACAATAGTGTTGCCGCATTTGAGCGCGCGGCGAATATTCATAATTGTTCCTACATCTGCGCAAAACATTTTTTTAGTTATGACGTGCATTACTTTAAGTACGGGACGAAGCTTTGCGAATCCCATAAAATGCTCGCTCATAACGAATGTGGGGCGATGGGGGAACAGTCCGAAAGCAGTAAGAAAATGGTCGTTATCAGAGATATGGGGACACAGTACAATTGAAGCACCCTTCATGCCCTTTATACCGCTTCTGTCAATTTTAATACCGTATGTTATGCCGTAATACAAACGGAGAATAAAATATGCAGGGTAATATATAAGCCAAAATGGTTTTTTGAATTTTTTCATATGCAACACACTCCTTTTTGATTATACCATATATTTACTTTTTGTCAATGATACTAAAGCGCTTTTGGGCTTGACAAATGCCAAAGCGGGACTTATAATCAGTATGTTAAATAAAAAAATCACAGGAGGATAATCCTATGGTAGTAGTACCTTATCCCAGAAAAATTGAATCCGATGACGTGTCTGTCTATATTGGCGGCTGGTCAATCGTTATGAACCCTTTGTGCGACAGCCGTATTTTTAAGGCGTGTCAGACCTTAAGAGCCGAGCTGGAGAAAGAAACTTCTGTTGCTTCCAAGATAAACAAGGCTTTTGGTGCAGAAAATATGAAAAAATGCATAAGCGTTTGTGCAGGAAATGAAGATGGCACTGAAAAGTATACCCTTGTTTGTACCGAAGACGGTATTAACATTACTTCGCCTTCTCTCGCAGGTGCCTTTTACGGCATCCAGACTCTTCGTCAGATGCTTCGCGATTCCGACGGTCGTATCGATGTTTGTAATATCGAGGACGAGCCCGATATGGCGCACAGAGGCTTCTACCACGACGTTTCCCGCGGCAGAGTTCCTACTGTTGACGGCGTAAAGAAGCTTATCGATATTCTTGCTTACTACAAACTTAACTCTCTCCAGCTTTATATTGAGCATGCATTCGATTTTAACGAATACCGCTGCTTCCTTGAACCCCAAGGTTATCTTACTGCCGAAGAGGTTTTGGAGCTTGATGATTACTGCTATGAAAACTTTATAGATTTCATTCCTTCTCTTTCCACCTTCGGCCATCTTTACCGCTTGCTGGAGACCAAGGAATACAAGCATCTCTGCGAGCTGGATGAATTTACTCCCGATCCCAACCTTTGGCTTAACCGTATGCTCCATCATACTATTGATGCTTCCAATCCCGAATCCTTTGAGCTTATTTCTTCTCTTATCGATCAGTACATTCCTCTGTTCAGAAGCAAGTATTTTAATATTTGCTGTGACGAGACCTTTGACCTTTGCAACGGCAGAAATAAGGGTAAGGACAAAGGTGCACTGTATCTTGAATTTACTACCAAGCTTATTAACCACGTTTCTTCCCGCGGAAAAACTGTTATGATGTGGGGCGATATTGCGCTTAATCATCCCGAAATTTTGAATTCTTTCCCCAAGGATATGATCATGCTTTGCTGGGATTATTCAAACACTCCCAACATCGGCAGTATTGAAAAGTTTGCGCAGAGCGGACTGCCCCAGATAGTATGTCCCGGCACCTCCTGCTGGAACCACTTCTGTGAGGTTATCAACTATGCCAAACCCAATATTGTCGGTATGATCGACGGCGGCGTAAAGAACGGCGCGTTAGGCTTGCTTAACACTTCTTGGGGTGATTACGGCCACGTTTGTCCTCTCAACTGCACTCTTTACGGCATAGTTCTCGGTGCCGCTAAGGCTTGGAACAATTCTACAGACGTTTATTCCAATGATTATGAATCTGCAGTGAGTGCATTGCTTTATGACGATCCCACTGCTGTAACCCTTTCCATGGTAAAGGCTCTCGGCGATGCTGAGATGAAAATGAGCTGGGGTCTGTTCGTTCAGTGGTATCACGGTATGCGCAATTACTGGGGAAAGATGCCCGAAACAGAAGATGCGCCCGAATTTGTAGAAAATGCAGAGCGTTGCTTCGCTATCGCAGATTCCTTCCGTAAGTTGGGTAGCGGTGAAATTCTCTTTGATCTTTCTCTTTCTGCAGAAGCTACCGCATACATTAATCTTGCTTTCGCACGTCTGCTTGATGGCAGAGAACTCGGTCAGTACCGCAGTAATTTCCTCCGTTGGTGCGAAGAATACGAGATTTCCTGGAGACGCGATAACAAGACCAGCGAACTTTCACTTATTATCGACCTTCTCAAGAAGGCGATGTTTGAATAAAATACTAAACGGACGGTTTATTGAAAGCCGTCCGTTTTTAATACCATGTGATTTATATTTGAATTTTTGCCCATTTTCCGCCTTGGAAGCGAAGCCAGCATATAAGTAATCGGAAATAATGGTCAACAAGCAGTGCGCCGTAAGCGCCCGATACGCCAAAACCGCAGAGATACGCGAAGATATACGTAAACAACGGGCGGATTATTGCAATGGAAAGCAAGGAGCTTATAGCAACAAACATCGTGTCACCGGCACCGCGCAAACAACCGCTGTAAACAACCATGGATATCTGCGCAGGCATTGTAAGCGCCAGCAGGAACATTATATACACGGCAGAATGCAGTATAAATTCGGTGTTTGGGTCGTTTTCGGGAATAAACCAATTTACCATATCTGTTCCGTAGAAAAAGAACAGCAGCATAAACATTGCGGAAAATATTGCGCCGACTCTTTGACCTAAACTGCCGTACAGCAAGGAAAGGTCTTGTCTCTTTTTACCAAGATTCATTCCCACCAGTGCCGAAGTCGCCACACCCAATCCATCTCCGAGACAGAACGAAAGGGTGAGTATGTTCATGCATATAGTATTTGTTGCGATAGAGGGCTTACCGAGATAATTAATCATCAGCGCAGTAATAAAGAAGCCTATGCGCAAAAAGATTTGTTCGATAGCAGCATTGCGGCTTACGCTTGCATGAAGCTTTAGGATTTCTTTGCGTATGACAAAGCAATCTTTAATTTTAATGTGAAGGACAGAATTTTTGCTAATAAAAATCGTCCAAACAGACATTGCGCAGGAAACGACATTTCCTATCATAGTGGCAACAGCCGCGCCTTCAACCCCGATGGGGGTGATATGCAATGCGCTGTTTATAAAGTTTTCGCTTATCAATAGATAGTTAAGAAAGCAGTTAACCAGATTAGCGGTTATGTTTGTAACCATTGCAATACGGGTTCTGCCGGTTCCACGGTGTGCCGCATTAATGGTCATGCCGATACTGGTGAACAGCATACCGAGCATTGTAATACGGAAATACTGGGCGGAATCGTCAAGAATATCTTTGTCGGCGCCTGCAAGACTTACCAGCGGGTCGGCGGCGGCGATGGCAACGGAACACAGCAAGATGCCCAAGACAACTGTAAGCGATATTGACTGGGCAAGGCATTGACGTGCGCCTTCGGTGTCTTTTTGTCCGGTGCGTCGGCTAACAATCGCTGTAACGCCTATATTTATTGCGAAGAATACCGCGTAAAATATCATTCTCGGCTGTCCGGTTACGCCTACTGCGGCTACAGAATCGGTACCCAGAACAGAAACCATCTGTGTGTCTATAAAAGCAACAAGACCTATAAGTATGCTTTCAAGCATAGCAGGCCAGGATACTTTGAAAAATTGTGCCAAAGCGCTTTTTGTATCCGGTAATTCGCCCAACACTGTCTTCTTTCTCAATATGTATTTGGGATTAAAATATCCCGTTAAAAAGTTCATTTGTTTCATCGCTTCCTTTTCCGAAACGTATTGTAGCACCAATCTTTTCCTAAATCAATATCATATTGACATTTTTGGACATTCTTGTTATACTTTTTTATAGGAAGGAGTGTTTTTTATGAAAAAGCATGCTTGTATTTTACTTTGTGTTCTTACTTGTGTAATATTTTCCGCTTGCATATATACTCCAATTATCGGCGACGGTGGACATGCGCAAAAACCGGATACGAACAGCTCCGGAGATGACATCGGCGTTCCCGATCCCGTTGCTTTATACGATACCGCATGGCGGCATCAAAGTTATCTTACATCTTTTGTAGCAGAAGATGAATTAGTTACAAACGTAACTTATGGTAATGAAACATATACTTATAAGGACAGGTTTATTCAAAGAATTAAGTTTGCCGGTACCGGCAGTGAAGTATATTCATTAACTGTAATAGGTGACTCTGCCGAGGAATTCACGCTTACACATTCGGGAAGAACCGCATACTTTCAAAATGATGCTCACGCATTTTCTTTTGACTGTACAGAAAGAGAGTTTGACGAGCTGGTTGGGTCATCTATGACTGTAAACGGTATCGTCTTGTATGAAGATTCTTTTAGGCTTGTTGAATCCAACTCAACGCACCAAGTTGATGACCAAGGAAATACTATACTTGCAGGGTCAAAAAGTATCACCGATGAAAACGAAAAAAACACTGTCTTGGGCAGTACGTATATGTATTTTTCGGACCTAAGCCCTATAGATCTCAGTGTTACCGTTAAATTCAAATCTATCAAATATATCGAAGAAATAGTTATTAAGGCAACTTTTTCCGCAGATGACGGACTTGGCAAAGTGTTTTATGATGTTACACAAAAAATTGCTTATTCCGAAATAAACAATAAGTCTTTAGATATTCCGATTCCGGGGGACGGATGTTATTATCTCGGCGATTATCAAGTGTTGAAAGTATTTGATTCTTGCAGTATCCTCAATGATCTGGACGGCTATTCTGCCGAACTGAGGCAGGAACATATTTCGTCCGGAGATGAAGTCGATTTTAATGATCGCTACGAAGTTGATTTTGTTGTTTCAAACATAGGAAAACAATCGTATGCGGATAAAATCACTTATGAGATGAGAGCAGAAGAACAAGAATTTGTATACTATTATTATCTCGAAGACGGCGTTGAATATTATAAATACAATAATGATATTCAGTATACCGATTATGAAGCTGATTATATTTATTTTGATACGGTGTCTTTGTGGATGAACCCGTGGCTGGGTATTAATGTCGGATATAATTTTTCTCACATTGATAACGGAGATGGGACAGCAACTTTTACTTACAAGTTTACAAAGGAAGATATAGTTGATGTTATTGATGATTATCTTTACTCTTTTTACGGCGAGGAAAGTGTAGGCGCGTTCAGCAGTATTTCTGCCGTAAATAAAGCCGATGCGGTTTTAGTTTATGATCTCGAAAGCGGTGCTGTTATCGAGCATAGCTATGATATCGATGTTTCGGTATATTATGATTTCAAAATGATCTCATACCGTGAGACCAGAACGGTTACTGTGGATACAGACAATTATTCTGTGCCGTCGAGAGAACAATTCTTCGGAACTTCTGATTTATAAAACGCAAAAAGGCACGGTTTTACGTGCCTTTGATTTTATCCTAAATCGTATGTGTCTGTAAAGGTGACCTGCGCATCGATAACGTTATCGGTTTCAAAAATAAGTATTTCGTTTTCGCCGTCTTTAAGGAAAGGCGCAGGGACGAACAAGGTTTTCTGCGGACCTCTCTCGTTATAATATCTGCCGATATTGTGTCCGTTAACACAAATACATCCGTGTGAGAAACCTTCGGGACGCAGGAACGTATCGCAAGGTGAACCTTCAATATTCAAGATGCCCTTGTAAAATCCGGGAGCTCCGCAACCTTTGCCGCTCAATTTATCAAGAATTCGCATGTCAAGCGGATAAATTTCCCAGCCGAACAGATGCTGCGCGTCAAGCATAACCTTATTAAGACCCTTTTTATCGCCTACGCGCATTCCGTAGTTAACACGGCCCATATTTTCTGTAAGAATTTCAAGGACGTGTTCGCTGCTTGAATCATCGTTAAGTATGATATTATCAGCTTTATATCCATTTTCTATTACGCCGATACGCTTTCCGTCAAGATAAACTATTGCCCTGTCGCGCATACCGTGGAGAGTAAGGGGCTGCTGGTAAAACGGTCCTTTGATTACGGTGCGGTACAGAGTATAACCGTAGTCCTGACCGATATCCTCCATATATTTGGGAGCTGCGGATACGATTCTCTTTGAAATATTATCAAGATTTTCTGCAAGGCTTCCGCAAGGTGTTAATTTAACGGTGCCGTAATCCTTTTTAACCGTGTTTTGAACGGTAAGGGGAGGGAGGGCGCCAAAGTGTTTTTCGTTTACTTCTCTGAGCTTTAGGTAGCACTCGGTTATATCACCGGCCTCGGAAAGGGGTGCGTAGTAATCGTAACTGGTTACTGTGGGAGCGTACTCTTCTTGGTGGTTAGCTCCGTTCATGAATCCGAAATTTGTTCCGCCGTGGAACATATAAAAGTTGATACTTCCGCCCAAAGAGAGCAGTCTGTCGTAATTATCAACAACATCGTCGGCGGGACGGCAATGTCTGTCTTCGCCCCAATGCTCAAACCAGCCGCACCAGAATTCACTGCACATAGGAGGTTGTTCGGGGCGGATTTCACTAAGCGTTTTGAACGCTCCTTCGGGATTTGAGCCGAAATTTACAGTTGCCAACGTTCCGTCAATAGCGCCTCCTTTAAGCATCCAGTATGAAGGTCCGTCGGAAGTGCATAATAGGCAAGTAGCGCCGCACTCAATATATTTATTTTGTACCCACTCCAGATAGTGTTTATCGTTTCCGTAAGAACCGTACTCGTTTTCAACCTGCATCATTATGATATTGCCGCCCTTTTCTGCCATACGTGGAGAAGCAATCTCCAGCACTTTTTCAAGATAAGGAGTAACCTTTTTAAGATAGGTTTCATCGTAACAGCGAAGCGACATCTCGGGATATTTATGAAGCCAATAGGGTAAACCGCCGAACTCCCATTCAGCGCAAATATATGGGCCCGGACGGAGATATACGTCCAGACCTACATCCTTTGCTTCATCGATATATGCGGCAAGGTCAAGATTTCCGGTAAAATCAAAAACACCTTCTTCAGGCTCGTGTAGATTCCAGCAAACATAAGTTTCTACCGTGTTAAACCCGCACTGACGCAGTTTTTCAAGTCTGTCCCTCCAATAAGCTCTGGGAATGCGGAAATAATGCATTGCGCCGCTTAAAATCCGGTGTTCCTTGCCGTTTTTTAAAAAAGAGTTTTTGTTATATGTAAGTACACTCATTGTTTTTAACGCCTTCTCATGTTAATTTGCCTGATTAGTTTATCATAGCTATAACCTTTTTGTCAAGGTATTGAAAAAAAGGATATAATAGTGTATAATATGGGCAATTAGCTGTAAAGGACAATTTTTATGAGTAATCGCTCTGTAAATAAATATTCAAAAAAACCTATTTTTCGCAAATTGCGGAGATTTTGGAGTATACCGATAGTTCGCTTCGCCGCTGTTTTACTTGTTGCCGTCCTGCTGTTAACTGTCGTTATCAATCTTTTTAAGAGTTGCGGAAAAGATGATGACAATATCTCACAGGTTTCCGATGTTTCTGTTGAAAATGAATCTGTAGAAGAGTCCTCACTTGATATACCTGAAGTTTCTACCGAACCTGTGATATCACTTCCCGAACCGTGGATATATCCTACGGGTATTGATAATATTTCTTCCGACATTTCTTCTCAATACGGCATTATTATAAATGCAACTACACGCCAAGTGCTTGGCGGAAAAAACTATACACAGCAAATCTACCCCGCTTCAATGACAAAGATAATGACACTTATCGTTGCTGCGCAAAGCGGACTTGATTTGAATTCCCAATATACTTTATCGTATACTCTTATTAACAAGTATTACCTTGCGGGAGCGACAACCACCGGAATTTTAGCAGGAGATACCGTAAGCATTAAAGATCTGCTCTACGGCGCTATTCTTCTTTCTGCCGCTGATGCCACTGCCGCCATTGCCGAGATAGTTGCGGGCAGTGAAGACGCATACGTGGGGTTGATGAACCAAAAAGCCAAAGAAATCGGCTGTGTTAATACTCATTTTACTAACACGAGCGGTTTGCATGACGCAAACAATTACTCCACACTTGGTGATGTAGCTCTTATGCTTGATTATGCCATGAACATCCCGCTTTGCAAAGAGATACTTTCGGAGGATGTGTATTATACTCCTTCAACTCCAAAAAACGAAGACGGGTATGTGTTCCACAGTACAATGTATAACCGCATAAACCATGATTCCATCAAGGGCATGACTATTGCGGGAGGAAAAACCGGTTATATTTACGAAACTCGCCATTGTCTCGCCAGCATGGCGATCGGTGATAACGGTGAGAAATTCATCGTAGTTACCGTTGGAGCGCAACTGGGAATGGATGCAATTGACGATTGCAAAGCTTTGTATTCAAAGTATTACGTTGTTCCTTAAGGCAAAATCAATTCGCTCCGTGCCGCGTGTATAACTATTCTTTTATCATTAAGCCCAAAATTATCTTCGCAGGTAATTAAAGTAAGGATATATTCATCTTTGTCAGGAACGGTTTTGAATTGTATTATTGATTTTGATAGTGCAGTGTTAATATAGCTTTCAAGCTCCTTTTTGTCTGTGAAAACGGTTTTAATAAATTCGTTTCCGCCTTCAATATATGCTGCAAAGGGTTTATAAACTGCCAGAATGCCCTTTGAATATATCTCTATTTCTGCGTCTGTAAAGTTTTCAGGGTTGGCAAGGTATGCAAACATATTTCCGGATGCCATGTTGTGTCCGTAAAGAATAATGTTTTGGTTATCGGTAAGCGCGCGGTTTAATCTGTAGTCTACGATTATGGAGCCGTTTTTATCTTTACTTCCATCGTACGCTCTGCGCAGATAATATTCGTTATCCTTTGTTATAAGGAGCGGATAGGAAATTTTGGTGTTTTTTACATTTATCCAACCGCATATATCGGGATATTTTTCCGCGAGATTTTCCATCAATCCGCCGTAAACAGAATATCTGTTGTCGCTGTTTGTTTGAAGATTGTTTTCAGCGTACACATATTTGCTGTCTTCTTCCTTATCTCTTAAATAAACGGAGATTATTATTCCGAATAATAAAAATGCCGCCACAAAGTATATTACGGCGGTTCTGAAGATTTTTTTCATTCATATCACCCGTGACTATTATCTCCTAAAAGAGGGAAGTGATACTTATTATGAGCAGACTTGTTGGTCCACTTGTACTGGACGGCGGTGAAACTGTTATTATTCGCTGGTCTGACGGTACTGAAACCGAAGCCCAATATATCGAAACATACGGTTATACCAATTTGTTCAAAGCAGGTGACCGTGAGATACGTCTTTCAAACCATTTTATGCGTATGAAAGGCATTAAAATTTCAAAGAAATAATTATTGACCCTGTGTATTTTTTGTTCACAGGGTCATTTTCATTTTACGCTTTTTTCTTTTTAATTACGGTAATAACTGCGCCGGCGGAAATGAGCAGGATTACGGCAATTACTGCAATACTCCACGGAGGGAGAAAGCTGTCGGCAGAGTCGGAAACGCTTGTGTCTGAAGAAATATCGGAAATATCTGATTCATCTTCGGTAGCTATAAATTCACGGTAATCGTCTCTTGAAATCTTTACTGTCTTTTTTAACAGTTTAATATCGGATTGTAGAGCGCTCAAAGCGCCTTTATCGGATATTTTTTCAAGCATTTCACAAAGCTCGGCTATGTCTTTCGCATGTTGGGAAAGCGCATCGGTTTCCAACGCATCTGAAATCAACGCTATTTTACTTAAAAATTGGTTGATTTCGTTTTCGGGAAGTATGTCTTTCATCATCTCAAGGCGCGAATTAATTGTTTCCATCAGCGCTTTGGCTGCGGCTTTACAATTGTACGAAGGGGAAAGGGCAGGGGTGAAAAAAAGTGTTGAAGCTATCTGTTTTGCGTAATCACCCGCCATATATTGGGAGTAAGAGAAAAATGCCACACCGTCGGCACCCTCTTCGCGTGATTCTAAAATCTGTTTGGCAAACACGTCTACACCGTAGTCACCGACGCCTATATATGCCAGACTGCCTTCGCCGCAGGCATCAACAGTATATCCGGCATACATCGGTACTACGTTGGTACCGTATGCCATAGGATAACCGATCTCTATAATACCTTCTTCCAACCATTTTTTCGCATCCTGCAGATGTGTTTTTCTGCTTTCCTCAAGATTGGGTGCGATATCGCAGGATACAATAGTCATAGGTGAAATTTGCTTTGCTGTACTAACGATTTCTTTTACGAAATCAGTTACAAAATCACAGCGGAAATTTATCCATTCATCCCACTTATCACCGCCTGGCGCGATATTAATCGGGTCAACTCCGTAAAGCTCCTTGAATGCGGCGCGGGTTCCCTCGTTATATCCGAAATATTCGCCGGTCTGATGGGGGTATCTTATATAATCCAGTTGAAGTCCGTCTAATTTGTAGTTTTCAAGTATGTATTTGTATACGGAAAGAAGGTATTCTCTCGCTTCGGTGTTTGAAGGGTCAATAAAATATCCGTTTCCGTATTCGTTGGCAACATAGTCAGCACCGCTTTTACTTAAGCACAGCCAATCCGGCTTTTTCGCGGCAAGACTTTGAGAGTAATAAGTGCTGGTGGAATAGCTTACTCTGTATACGGAAAGCCAAGCATTAAGCTCTACGCCTTGCTTTGCACATTCGGAAACAAAAGCATCGAGGAGATCAAACCCGTTAAGGGATGGGTTTTGAATAAAATATCCGTCCTCAGGCATAGGACAAATAAAAACACTGTCATACAAAACCTCAAGACAAATAATATTAAATCCCATATCTTTAATTTCTTTGACACGTTTTGCAACAGCTTCCGCATTTGTAAGTCCGGTGGGGCGAAGCCACATTGCGCGTCCTTCAACCGCAGGTGATTCGGTTACTAAGTATTTGAACGCAGAGTGATTTTCATTAAAAGCACTTTCTGTTGCCACGGCTTTTGGAATATTATTTTCCGTTATACTTTCGCATATTGCAGAATAAAGGCTATCCAGTACGTCAACCGCTTCTTGCGCGATGTCGTAATCAATTAACAGAAAGCTGTCTTTTGCTTGGTTTAACATATTTTTTGCCGAATCGAGTTTGATCTTTGCGGCGGCACAAAGGCTTTCTTCGTCATAAGCGAAGGTGATAGTTTTTTTCTTTTCGTCGACGGTGACTCTTAACCCGATGCCGGCTGCCTCGTTAAGCTCTTTGATTCGTGCGGCACCGACTGCGCTGATAACGTAACCGCCTTCAGGAATCGCATTGTCATTACCTCCGATTGCAGACACAAATCCGTCTGCGTTTACAGTAACTTCAGTGCCCCATATATTTGTTCCGGTAGTATTACCGGTATTATAAATAACTATTGTATCTGCGGTGCGCACCCCGTTAAATTTATCAAAATTAATAGTGTTGGAATAAAAGGGGTCATAATTTTCATCAAGGAAAGTAACAGTACTCTTTTGTTTATCGTTAATACAATAGTCGCCGATTTTTACTGTCTCCAGCTTTTTGTGGTATCTTTCTCCACGTGCGGAAATTACATAACCGTTTTTCGGAATAGTGCTGTTGTATCCGCCGATTTTGGTAACACATCCGTTTTCCACGGTAACCTCATAATGTTTATCGTCGGTTCCGGTAGCTTCGCCGTAATTACAGTCGTAAACGCCAATGCCGGTTGCAGATAATTCAAGGTTGTATGAAGTATATTTTACACTGCTTTCTTCAGCAGTAGCAACAACGCAAGTTGTTGAGGATAATAATACTAAAATCAGTAAACAAGAAATAAAACGTTTCATAAGACTACCTCCGTTTTTATTATAGCACAGGCGTATACAAAGTCAAGCGCGGGTAATTATTTTATTTCGTTGTTTTCTAATTTTTCAAGGAATACATTTATTTCGGCACCGATCAACAGAATATAAATGCAAATATAAAGCCACAGTATTGTAAGAACAACTGTTGCAAGGGAACCGTAGATATCGGTGTTTTTTATGGTTATATATATAGAATACAGTTCGGTAAAGGCTATCCAGCCGCACGCAGATATAACTGCGCCGGGCAAAAGCTTGGATATTTTTTTCTTTTCAGCAGGAAAAAAACGATAAATTACCGTAAAAAGCAAGGAAAGCAATACTATTTGCATTACCATTCTTACAGCAGTAATAATAGCTTGCAGTCCCAAAAAGCTGATTACTTGAGTAAGCAGCCATTCTGAAAACAAAATTACACCGATAGATGCCAACAAAGTGGCTATGAAAATTACAGTGTACAGTATCGCAAGCCCTCTTCTTTTTACATAACTTCTCGTTTCACGGCAGTTGTATACGTTGTTCATACCGTTCATCAGAGAATAAACTCCCTTTGAAGACGACCATAACGCCGTAACTGCCGATAAGGATATCCAGCTTGTTTGATTTGTATATAGTTCCGATACCAGACTTTCAATAGCGCTGCGCAGTGTATCCGGTGTTATTGAAAGTATGAGACCGAGAAACTCCGTTTCGGTAAAAGGCAGATATTTTAACGTTTCCAGCACCAGCATCATAAACGGAAAGAATGCCAACAGCACAAAAAAAGCAGTTTGCGCGGCATAGGCTGAAATAGTATGTTTTACCAGTGATAACCTAAAATGGTTTAATCGTCTTATAGCGGTACGCATTTTTTCTCCTTATTTGTGTAAAATTTTCATTGACTTCAAGTATATTGTTGTGGTATATTATTCTAAATAAATATATGTGTAATTTTTACATATAAAAGTTAATTTATAAGCTGTTTTTGTCGCGGTGCAGACAGTTTCTTATTTCAGGGAAAATTTATAATTATAATATACAAAGGAGTTTAACATTATGGGACACGAATACGATGAAAAGTTTGCCAAAAACGGATTGACCTACGATGATGTTCTTCTTATACCTGCTGAAAGCGCAGTTCTTCCTGCAGATGTTGATATTAAGACACAGCTTACAAAGCGCATTACTCTTAATATTCCGCTTATGACCGCAGCTATGGATACTGTTACCGAAACACGTATGGCTATTGCTATCGCGCGTGAAGGCGGTATCGGCGTTATTCATAAGAATATGAGTATCCAACAGCAAGCTGATATGGTTGATAGAGTAAAGAGAAGTGAAAACGGCGTTATTAACGAGCCTTTTTATCTCTCTAAAGACCATTACGTTTATGATGCAAACGCTCTCATGGGAAAATATCGTATTTCGGGCGTTCCTATATGTGAGAACGGTAAGCTTATCGGTATACTTACAAACCGTGATATCCGCTTCCTCGAACATTTTGATATTCGTATTGAAGAGGTTATGACAAAGGACAACCTTGTTACCGCAAAGCAGGGCACTTCGCTTGCAGAGGCGCAGGAAATACTCCGCAGCCACAAGATAGAAAAGCTCCCTCTTGTTGACGACGAAGGTTACCTTAAGGGTCTTATCACAATAAAGGATATTGAAAAAGCACTAAAATATCCCAACGCTGCGAAAGATGCGCAGGGCCGTCTTATTTGTGCTGCCGCTATAGGCGCCACCAAAGATGTTCTTGAGCGTGCTGAAGCACTTCTCAACGTGGGCGCAGACGTTCTCGTTCTTGATTCCGCTCACGGTCATTCCAAGGGAATTATAGATGCCTGCCGCAAAGTTAAAGCGGCTTTCCCCGATTGTCAGCTTATTGCAGGTAATGTTGCAACAGGCGAAGCTACCGAAGCGCTTATTCAGGCAGGCGCAGACTGTGTAAAGGTTGGTATCGGTCCCGGTTCTATCTGTACCACCCGCGTTGTTTCCGGTATCGGCGTTCCTCAGGTTACTGCTATTTATGATTGCTACAAGGTTGCTTCCAAGTACGGTGTGCCTATCATCGGCGATGGCGGCGTAAAATACTCCGGCGATATTGTTAAGGGTATTGCTGCAGGCGCAAACGTAATAATGGTTGGTTCTCTTGTTGCAGGTTGCGAAGAGGCTCCCGGTGAAACCGAAATTTATCAGGGAAGACAGTTCAAAACCTATCGTGGAATGGGTTCTCTTTCTGCTATGAATAACGGCAGTAAGGACAGATATTTCCAGACCAATAACCGCAAGCTTGTTCCCGAAGGTGTTGAGGGCCGTGTTGCATACAAAGGTTATCTTGCAGATACCGTTTATCAGCTTATGGGCGGTCTTCGTTCCGGCATGGGTTACTGCGGCACCGCTACTATCGAGGAACTCAAGACCAAGACACGCTTTGTAAGAATAACCGGTGCTGGTCTTAAGGAATCTCATCCTCACGATATTTATATTACAAAAGAAGCGCCTAACTACAGCGTTTCTCCCGATAGTAACTAATTATACTGTGTTCATTTATTACGGAGGTCAAAATGTACAGCAAAGCAGATCTTAATTATATTTCAAACGTAACTGAAACCGTGGCTTCTTCTTCCCCCGAGGTTGCGGCTATCATTAATAAAGAGTATGAGCGTCAGCGCGATAACGTATGTCTTATCGCCAGCGAAAACTTTGTAAGCGCAGCAGTTATGGCTGCTGCAGGAAGCTGTCTCACCAACAAGTATTCCGAAGGTATGGTTGGTAAGCGGTATTACAGCGGTTGTACCGTTGTTGATGAGATGGAGCTTTTCTGCCGTGAAAAGTGGCTTGAGGTTTTCGGTGTTACAGATA
This sequence comes from Eubacteriales bacterium, assembly GCA_045533895.1. Classification (GTDB taxonomy): domain Bacteria; phylum Bacillota; class Clostridia; order Oscillospirales; family CAG-382; genus SFLA01. The sequence continues at coordinate 6,790 of JAZSIT010000076.1, read as the reverse complement.
CTTATCACGTAAACGTTCAGCCTCACAGTGGTTCTCAAGCTAACTTTACCGCATATACCGCTTTCCTTACCAAGGGCGATACCGTTCTTAGCATGTCTCTTGCAAACGGCGGACACCTTACTCACGGCTCTCCCGTAAACAACAGTGGTAAGCTTTATAATTTCGTTCATTACGAAGTTGATGATGACGGTTTTATTAATTACGATGATATTGCTGCCAAGTTACGCGAGCATAATCCCAAACTCGTTGTTGCAGGCGCAAGCTCTTATTCCCGTATAATCGATTTTGATCTCATTAAGAAGCTCATTGATGAATATACTGCAGAAACCGGCAACAACGTTATCTTTATGGCAGATATCGCTCATATAGCAGGTCTTGTAGTTGCAGGCGTACATCCCACACCCTTTGGAGTTTGCGATGTGGTTACCATGACTACACATAAGACTCTTCGCGGTGCACGCGGCGGTTTAACCTTTGCAAAGAAGGAATTTGCTAAGAAGATCGACAGCGCGGCATTCCCCGGTACACAAGGCGGTCCTCTCCAGCACGTTATTGCTGCAAAGGCTGTCAGCGCAGTTGAGTGTCTTAAACCCGAGTATAAGACCTATATCGAAAACGTAGTTGCAAACTGTAAGGTTATGGCTGAAGAATTTGTTAAGATGGGTTATAAGATCGTCACCGGTGGTACTGATAACCATCTGTTCCTTGTTGACCTCACTCCCAACGGTGTTTCAGGTCTCGCTGTTCAGAATGAGCTTGAGAGACGCGGCATAATTCTTAACCGTAACTGCGTTCCCGGTGAAAAGCGTTCCGCATACGAAACCAGCGGTATTCGTATCGGTACCGCTCCTGAGACCACTCGCGGCTTTACTGCTGATGATTTTGTAAAGGTTGCTCACAGAATTGATGAAGCGATCAAGGATTTGATGGCAGCCAACAACTAAAATGTCAAAGATCCCCGCATTAAGCGGGGATCAATTTTTGTTTTAGACCCCCGAGAAGCCAGAGAGCTTCTTGGGGCGATTTTATTCTTCGATGGCCGCTTTCTTCTCAAGTGCTTTTTTGAATAGCTCGGGATCTGCTTTAGGCTGTCTGTCATAAGAATATAAGCCGTTGCACTCTTGTTCAATATCATAAAGCTGTGTGTAGCACAAGCCGCATATGCGTTTGTTGCGAAGCAAGACATCAGAAAGGGAAGCAAAGCGTTCTACAAGCTCTTCTTTTGTTTTTGCGCAGTTACCGTAGCCCCAGGCACCGGATTCAGGGTTAAGTGCCGTTCCGCCGTATTCACTAACAAATACAGGTAGTATACCGTCATGATGCTGGCGTGACTCATAGTTATCTACCAGAGGGGAGCCATCGGCAAAAGGATCATGTCTTTCAGCATAAACTGTGGGATCCTGTTCATAATCGTGCACGTCATAACAATCGGTCACGTAATGTATTCCGCCGCTGGTATCTATGCAGGGACGGGTAGGGTCAAGTTTTTTTGTAAACTTATAAATTGCTGTAGTATTATTTTTTTGTTCTTCCTTGGCGTTTGTGTCATTAAGAGGGTCATACATTGTTTCATTTAGCGGACACCAGCCGATTATCGAAGGATGGTTGAAATCTCTTTCCACTACCTCTTTCCATTCGGGTATAATGATATTGAGAGCATCTTTGTCGGCAACGCTGATTCCCCAACTGGGATATTCACCCCATACAATATACCCATGCATATCACAAAAATGAAGGAACTGGGGCTCAAACACCTTTTGATGTAATCTTGCACCGTTAAAGCCGCAAGCTTTTGAGTTTATTATATCTTTTTCGAGTGCCTCACGGGTAGGGGCGGTATAAATGCCGTCGGGATAATAGCCCTGGTCAAGAACAAGACGCTGGAAAACACTTTTGCCGTTAAGTAAAAACTTTCCGTCCTTGAATTCTGTGCTTCTCAACCCGAAATAGGTTAATACCTTATCTTTTCCGCAACGCATGGTCACGTTATAAACTCCGCCTTTACCAAGCTCCCAAAAATGTTTTTCTGTCAGTTTGATGTTTATTGAATCCTTTCCTTTGCCGTAACCGCACATCTTCCAGTTCCAAAACATCATTATTTCAACTTCATCGTCAGCTTCAAGCTCAACAAGAACGGAGCCGTCGTCTGCGTTAGGATAAAACTTAAAAGAGTGAATATATTTATCGGGAACAAACTCCATCCAAACAGTTTGCCAAATACCGGTGGTACGGGTATAATAACAGCCGTGGGATTCAGGGAGCATCGATTGTTTTCCGCTGGGCTGTTTGAGTGAACGGGTATCATCGTCAGCGCATACGGTTATTACATTCTTTCCGTCTTCAAGAGCGTCGGAAATATCGTATGTGAAAGCAGACTGACCGCCAAAATGAGCAGGGAAGCTTATGTTATTTATCCAAAGCTGTGTTTTATAGTCGCAGGCACCGAAATGAAGCAGTGTACGCATATTGTTACGCTTGCTTATATTTACGCTTTTACGATACCACACACGTTCTATAAAATCTGTGTTACCGATTCCCGAAAGCGCACTTTCCGGCGAAAAAGGTACATTTATCTTCAAAGGGAAAACGCTGTTTTTATCAAGTGATTTTTCGTTATCTATAGCAAATTCCCAAACTCCGTTCAGGTTGTGCCAGCTATCGCGTATGCACATTGGATTGGGATGTTCAGCGCGCGGTTGTTTGTTTATTATCATTTTAGGTTTTTCTCCTTTATTTGATGTGTTTATTTTATAACCTTTTTCGAGGGTTGTCAACAACTATTTTTCGTGATATAATGTCAAACGAAAAGAGGTTTTTATATGTTGTTCAGAAAAGCAAATAAAGAGGACTGCACGTTTATAGCCGAATCACTAAAGGATATACTTGCCCTTCATGCAAGCGGCAGGGGAGATATATTCCGTTCTTCGGGCGCAAAATATAATAAAAACGCGGTTGAAAAACAGTTAAATGACACAGATAAACATATCTTTGTTGCTGATGAAAAGGGTGTTCTGTGCGGTTATGCGATATGTAATACCATTATTAATATGGAAAATGCCGTTCTCAAGGACAGAAAAGTATTTTATCTTGACGATCTGTATATTCTGCCCTCTTACCGTGGAAAAGGAACCGGAAAAGCGTTTATGGATTTTCTGTTTAATTACGCAATGAAAAAGAATTTTGATACATTTGAACTCAACGTATGGGAATTTGACGGCAGTGCCACGGCTTTTTATGAAAAATGCGGTATGACCACCCAAAGACGAATAATGGAAAAGAAATTGAAGTAATATTTAAGCCGGAGAACAATCTCCGGCTTTAGTTTATTGATCAAAGTTTTCAATTATATATAAAAACTGAACAGCCCAAAAGGTTAGTTCACACCAGATGGCAGTATCTTTTTTATGGTCAGGCTCCAACCCGATTTCCGCATAAGGGTGCGCGCTTCTGAAGTTGTCCTTAAATCGACTTTTTTGATAAGAGGATTCAAATGTTGTTCTAATAACTCCATCTTCGGCAAGTATTTCCTTTAACGTTGCAACAGAATCTTTTACAACAGTTGTCCTATCGCCGCATACTTTTGCAAGTGCGGTTAAAGTTTTGCGTTGATTTGGTGCTTTTTGAGGAAAGGACAAAGGGAAGAATGGTTGCATATATGCCCAACCGGGACCGACTTGTTTACCGTTTATCTTTACTGCAAACCCGCCCCAATCTTTTGTTATGCGGTCGTGGTGATTAATTGCTTCGGCAATACGGTTTATTTTTTCTTCGGTACGCCAGCTCTGCGTGTTTGCCAAAGTTTCAAGGTGATATTGGCACGGAAAATATGTATCGGGTGTTATCGTTGGATAATTATATCTTCTTTTGAGATTAGGATTGTATTGGGTTATATCGTTGGGATCATTGTAATCAAGCATACTGACAAAAGCATTATAGCAAGCATCTACAAAATGCTTCATTACCGTATCGTCACCATAACCAAGCAATGCTTGACAAGTATACAGCGTAACATCAAGTGTAGAACCACTGTTGATACCGAGACTTCTTGTGGCAAAACGAACTTTTTCAGGATTATAGTATGAAAACTCTTCCTCTAACACCTTATCATCTCGTAATGCCTTGATAAAGTTTTGAATGATGGGTGTTTCTTTCGGAATTGCATAGTTATGAAGCAATCTCGCGGCGTTTTCTCCGTCGTCCAAATGTGATGACTTAAACTTTTCCCAAGAATGCATACCAATACCGATATATCCGTTTGGTTTCACGTGAGATAAAAGAAGTTTGTAGTCAGGCATTTGCTTTACTTTTTCTAACAGCTTTTCTTCTTCGTATTCGGTTAAATCATGTAGAATTTCCTTGTGCAAACGGTATTGAATAACGTCTCTTCCGTTTTCAAGGAGGAAATTTATGGATTTAGCGTATTTTTCAGAGAACATACATTTGCTCCTTAATCAATTACATTCCAAACTGCTCTTAACAAGGCGTAAGTAAGGTCACATTTTGCGGCTGAACGTTTTCTGTATGATGGTTCTTTTCCGAATACTCTGCGGAAGGCGCTGAAGACCCTGTCAGGGATAACGTCAAGCTTATCTTCTTTTTCAAGAAAATCGGCAAGAACAAAATATGTTTCTTCCGATTGACGTACCCAATCCGGAACACCGGAAACCGCGCCAAGCCAAAATGCGAATTGGAAGTTATAAGGGTCGTTGATTATTTGATAAAGTTTTCCTTCGTCTATAGGTTTTAATGCTTGCCAATTATAGTTGAAAGGGCCGACAACACTGCCACCGAATTCTTTTGGCTTTTTGAAGGTAATATTCTCGTCAAAGTCTTTCATCAGTTCGTAAGCGTGCTTTATGGATGTTTTTGCAATATCCATTCGTTCCTCGCTTCTCCAGCTTTGAGTTGCATTGAGCAGAGCAATATGGTTAGCTCCGGGAAAACGTGCAAAAGGTTTATAATACCTTTCGTTTTTTCCTTTTTTGGTGAAATCATCAACCGATTTATAGTTGCGAACTGCTTCAACGTGTTCCCACGAAAGCGATATCTGTTCAGCCAAAATCGGATGGCTTTCATCATAACCGACCCAAGACAGTATCGATGCAATAATTGCATTATTACCGCCTCTTCCTTCGGCATCCAGTCCGTCACCACCGTGAAACCAATTCTTGTGCTGTGCGGCAATTTCAGGTGTAATGAGAGCTTGAATACCTTTTTGGATTGCAGGGTGTTCCTTTTCGACACCTGCGTTAAGCAGTGTACCTATAGAACGCTCCATTCCGTATTCACCGCCATGAAGCTCATCACCGAACCATCCGTCAGGATGTTGACACGCAAGGTGTTTTTTTACGTTTTCTTGCTCTAAAATTTCTGCCCGCATTCTTTGCATAAACGGCTCAGTTAAAGACGTGTGCAAAAAATCACGGTGAACGAGAAATTTAATGCTTGTGCATGCGTTGTCAAGAAGGAAATCTATGTGTTTTTGAAATTTCATTTTATTTCTCCACAAAATAGCAGTAATCCATTATTATATTGCCTTTTTCGTCAGGTGATGTATAACGAGGGCAAAGGCAGTTTTCAAATGACCAAGTACCGCCGCTTTTGTCCTTCCACACAGACATACCATCCTTTTCGATAGCGGGACGGCAAGCAGAAGTATTGTGTACCTCACTTTCATTGCCGTATATCCAGCAAGTACCGAGTGCAAAGTTGGTAAAATCTACATATTCAAATTCATCGGGAACAGGAGTATCAAGAGGCGCAAACATACCTATCCAATATTCAATAGGTGCGTCGGGCGTCCAATGTTCGAGACCGACATAACCACCGCCGTTCTCCCATATATCGAGTATAGTGTCAGTGCCGCCCATGGCCTTTTCGAGCGCCCCAAACCAATCGTTTGCCCAGAATTCATCCCAATGACCGAACTCTGTATATTTTTTACCTATAAAGCGCAGGGAAGGAATATTTTCTTTGAAAACTTTGATTATTTCGGCCATTATTTTTTACTCCTTTACAATCGGAACAAAGATTGTTTCTTTATATATTTTACTGGATTCTATATATTTTTCAAACTCATAACCGTCGTTTCTTTTGAATCCGCTTTGCGGTAGCCATACATTATAAATCCAATCCCAAGTTTCACGCACAGTAGTTACGAAATCATGTTGTGTTGCAGCACTCGTTTCAAATACTGCGTATAGTCCACCTTTAATATTTAATTTCACCGTTCCATCGACATTACCCTTGACTGACTCGGCAGGTACGCCTATATAATAGTCAAGATAACTATTTTCCTGATTCCAACTCATTACTCCGTAATCTTCAGTATAGCTGTTTCCTGAAAGTTTAATTGAACATTTATTAACATTATACCTGTTCCAACAATCAGGTGGAAAGGAATTAAAAAAAGGATATGCGACCACAGAAAACTCTTTAATATTGCTAATATAGACAGTTGGAGGATTAAATGCTTGTTCAAATACAAACGGTTCAAATAATCTTAAACTGCAATTTGTGTTTCTAAATTCAGTTGGCAATATATTATGTTCGTTTCTGAAAGCACGAGTAAAATTCTCTTTGGAATTAAAACCGTACCTAAAAGCTATTTCAGAAATAGGACAATTAGTTAAGCTAATTTCTTTAACAATTTCGGAGATACGTCTTTTGCGAATATAATCCGCAGGGGTAAGTTTAACATAGTTACGGAAAATGCGCAGAAAATGATATTCGGAGTAACCGGCAATAATTGCAAGGAAAGCATTGTTTAGCGCGCTGTCATCTTGCAAAT
>JAZSIT010000116.1:0-9552 GCA_045533895.1 Eubacteriales bacterium | reverse complement strand
GGTTATTATAACTGCGGCAGAAACCAGCATAGACACGGTTCCTCCTGCGAAATTCCACATTGCCACGCAAATAACTGCGCCCAAAAGGGAAGCGGATGCATAGATATGCTTAACAAATATGTAAGGCGTATTGCCTGCCATCATATCCCGAAGCAATCCTCCGCCCACGCCGGTGACCACACCTACGAATATGAGCAAAAATATATTTTCCTTTTGCCCTGCGTTAATGGCGGTGCGTATGCCCATAACGGTAAACACGCCAAGCCCCACAGAATCGGTAACCAGCAGAAAAACATCAAATACTTTTGGGTTTTTGCTTGGGAGCTTTCTTATGGCGGGAACAAAAACAACAATTCCTGTTGCAATAGCCACCAGCGCGTAAACCGGATTTCTGAATGTCATCGGCGGTGTGTTGCCAAGGACTATATCCCGTATTGCGCCGCCGCCCACTGCGGTTACAAGTGCAAGAATGGCAACGCCGAAAATATCCATTTTCTTTTTAAGACCGGTAATTGCGCCGGATATGGCAAATGCCACCGTGCCAACAAGCTCAAATACAAAAACCAGCGTATCGATCATTATTTATTAAGTCCTTCAACGATATTTGCGGTGTCTCTTGCAATAACCAGTTCCTCGTTGGTTGCAATAACGCAAACCTTTACCTTGCTGTCCGGTGCGGAAATATCACCGGGGAGAGGCAGGTCGCGGTAGTTAAGGTTCTTTTCTTCGTCTATCTTGATGCCGAGGAATTCCATATCCGCGCAAACTTCGCTTCTAACTCTCGCGTCGTTTTCGCCAATACCTGCGGTGAATACCAGACAGTCCAGACCGTTCATAGCAGCCGCATAAGAGCCGATGAATTTCTTAATTTCGTAAGTGAGAATATCGGAAGCAAGGTTTGCTCTCTCGTTACCCTCTGCCTGCGCCTTGCGGAGGTTGCGCATATCGGAGGATACGCCGCAAACGCCCAGCAGCCCGCACTTTTTGTTCATCCAGTTGCCCATTTCGGAAACGGGGATATCCTCTGCTTCCATAATATAGGGAACGATAGCAGGGTCGATAGCGCCGCAACGGGAGCCCATAATAATACCGTCAAGAGGGGTAAATCCCATGCTGGTGTCAACACACTTGCCGTCTCTTACTGCGGTAATGGAGGAGCCGTTACCGATATGGCAGGTAACAATCTTGCTGTCCTCTTTGCCGAGATATTCCTTTGCGATATTGGAAACATATCTGTGTGAAGTGCCGTGGAAGCCGTAACGACGGATATTGTGCTTTTCGGCAACCTCGTATGCGATAGGATAAGTATATGCCTTTGCGGGCATGGTGGAATGGAACGCGGTATCTATAACCAGAACCTGAGGTACGTTGGGCATAACCTCCTCACAGCCCTGAATACCCTCAAGGTGACCCTTGGTGTGAAGGGGGGCTATGGAAAGACACTTGCGCAGGTCAGCCTTTGACTGCTCGGTAACAAGAGTAGGCTTGGTGAGCCAAGGACCGCCGTGGACTACGCGGTGACCTACAGCACCGATCATATCAATACTCTCAATACAGCCGGTATCCTTATCAACGATAGCCTCCAGCACCTTCTTTATAGCGTCTGCGTGGGTGGGGAAGGGAGTGGGGGTGGCAGTCTTTTCCTTGCCGATAACCTGATGCTCCAAAACACCGTCGATACCGATACGGTCTGCATTACCCTTTGCCAGAAGCTTCTCACCCTCCATATCAAAAAGCTGATACTTAAGAGAAGAGCTTCCTGCGTTTACAACCAAAATATACATATTATTAATATCTCCTTGCTTGACTTTTTTCTTAAATTTCATTATACTACCGTTATAAAATAAAAGCAAGGGATTTTTATGGAAAGATTAAAAGGAACTGCCGCAGTTATATGTGAATTTAACCCTTTTCACTTCGGGCACAAGTTTTTGCTTGACAGTGCAAAGGCAGAATTTGATACGGTTTTCGGTATAATGAGCGGTAACCTTGTACAGCGCGGAGGCAACGCCTGTGCGGACAAGTATCTCCGTGCCGCCGCCGCAGTGGAGTGCGGCTTTGACGGCGTGCTGGAACTGCCTTTTCCCTTCTCCTCCCTTTCCGCCAGAGATTTCGCCCGCGCAGGCGTTCATATTGCAGAGGAAACGGGTATAGAAACATTGGTTTTCGGCGCAGAGGATGAGGACGCGGTGAGAAAAGCTTCAACCGTTGTGGGAAAAGCAGACTTCGATTCCCGCATTGAGGAAATTATAAAGCAAAACAAAAACCTTTCATATCCCAAAGCCTTTGAAGCTCTTTTGGCTCAGGACTTAGGTGAAGATATCGCGGCGTCTGTATGCCGTCCCAACAACATTCTGGCACTGGAATATATAAAATCTGCGTCAAAGCGGGGCATACTGAATATCCGCATCATCCCACGCTCGCCTAATTACGCTTCCGCAGGGTCGTTAAGAAGCAAGGGCGTGCCTACAGAGGGTCTTCCGGAAAAAGCCCGTGAATTTTTTGCGTCCACCGTGCCTGACGGTGCCATACTGGATTACTGCGCTGTGGCGGCAAAGCTGTACACGGGGGACAAGGCTATCCTTTACGGTATAGACGAATCTCTGGCAGGCCGTATCACAAAGGCATGCCGTGTGGGTGCTGACGGGCAGGATATAGTTTCCCTTTGCAGAAGCGCCAACGATACCGACGCACGTGTCCGCCGCGCCCTTATAAGCATACTTTTCGGTATAACCAAATACAAGGCGGCGGAAATGCCGTCATACACATTGCTTCTTGCCGCAGGTAAAAGGGGCAGAAAAGCCGTAAAGCAAATGACAAAGGAAAGCGGCTTTTCCATAGGAATAAAGCCTGCCTCCCTTTCCGGAAACAGTCAGTTTGAGCAAGCCATTCGTGCAGAGCGCGTCCTTCGTGTGCTGTACGGAAGCGGCGACCCTTTGCTCCGCACACCCTATATCCAAGGAGAATAATTGTTAATATGAAGCATCTTTTTATACTTAATCCTGTCGCAGGCAGTAAAGACCGCACGGCTGTTATTACCCAAGCGGTTGAAAAATTAGGGCTCGAAAAGGTGTCCGTTTATGTTACCGTCTGCGCCAAGGACGCTATCCGCGAGGTGGGTGAACAACTTGAAAACGCCGATGAACACGTGCGTATTTACGCTTGCGGCGGCGACGGCACCTTTAACGAGGTGGTTACGGGAATTATCCGCTCCGGCAATAAAAACTGCTCGGTTGCAGTTATCCCCACGGGAAGCGGAAACGATTTTATAAAAGCATTCCCTTCGCTCACCCCGTCTGATTTCCGCGACTTGCGCCGTGTGGTAAAGGCAGATACTACGCCCCTTGACGTTATTCTGGTCACAGATTCCCATAGCGGTACCGAGTACATAAGTGTTAACGTGGCAAGTGCGGGCTTTGATTCCGCCGTGGCAGACGGAATGGGCAAATACCGCCGTATTCTGGGCGGAAAAGGATCTTACAATATGTCACTTGCCGAGTGTTTCCTTAAATACGAAACCTATAAATACACCGTTATTTGCGATGGAGAGGACGTTTTCGGCGGAGAAAAAGCTTGTATGTTCGCCCTTGCCGCCAACGGAAACTATTACGGCGGCGCATACAAAGCCGCGCCCTACGCCAAAGTAGACGACGGATATATGGATTTTATCTGTATCGACCGCGTGAGCAGAGGTCAGTTCCTTAAACTGGTGGGAGTTTATAAGAAGGGCGAGCATCTTGAAAAGGCAAAAGAGGTGGTCACTTACCGAAAATGCAAGGAACTGCAGTTCCTTTCTCCCAACCGCATTCCCTTTAACGTGGACGGCGAGATAATATTAATGAGTGACCCAAAGCTCCGTATTCTTGAAGGCGCGGTAAATTTAGTGCTTCCAAAATAAAGAATGTTTTTGCTGTTTTTTAAGGAGTAATAATATGAATCCGCAACTGTTCGGCGTTGAACACATTTCCTATATAATAATATCCGCACTTTTAGGCGGCGGAGCACTGCTCTTTGCCAAATTATATGCAAAAACCCAAAAAACAAAGGATATTATATTAAAGTGTCTGGCGGTACTTCTCTTTGCGGCAATTATGACAAACAGGCTCTCGCAGGTGTTCAGATACGATACGGTAAGATGGTACTGTGTTATTCCCGACAGTATTTGCGGTATGACAAGTCTCTTGCTGTCGGCCGCAGTTTTGTTTGGCAAAAAGAACAACTCTGTTTTGCACGCCACTTGGCTGCTTGCGCTGTTCGGCGGTATTTCAACCGTAATATACGCCACCTTTGTGGAACAAGACCCATCGTTTTTCTATCTCCCCACAATTTCCGGCTTATTGCATCACAGCTTTTCCGCCATGCTTACGGTGGCGCTGTTAATGTTCGGGCAAATCGATATAACCTATAAAAAGTGGTACTGCACCTTTTTCGGCTTTACCTTTTACGTAACTGTCGGCGCGTTTTTAATGCACACCTTTAATTTAAGCGATGCCTTCCATATAGCCGAGCCCCTTCTTTCGGACACACCTCTTACTATATGGGTAATGGCGCCTATGTACGCCGCCGCGTATGCTGTCATATTGCTCGTAATAGAACTCATAAAAAGAAAAAAGACAAAAAACAAAGAGAAGATCGATTGATCTTCTCTTTTTTTTGGGGGTAATTTGATTATTTAATCAATATCCGTGAAAGAAAGGGTATATTCTCTATTCCCAAAAGTATTACCGCGCCGATTCCTGCGGCAACAAGGATAATACCGATGATATACAGTATTACCGCGCTCAGCGCATGTCTGCGGCGGTTGACCTTCTTTGCGGCGCACGCCATAATCACGGCGATAATAAAGCCGATACCGGGAAGAAGGAACAATATCTGGTTTAACAGAAATCCGCCGGTGGAAAGCAGTGCATATTTACCCGTGGGAAGCACGTTGTCGCCATATCCCGTCTTAACGGGAGTCTGCTCCTTTTCCGCCAAAGGCTCGGGAATGGGGAATTCTTCCTCGGGAATATCCTTTTTAAGTTCCGTTTCCTTTAATATCTGGGAAATAGGCGCGTCCGGTTTTAGCTCGGGCCGGGGTGCGGAAAAAGCGTTGGGGTAAGAAGCAGGCTTTTCGTCTGACTTCCTTCCGTAGCTCTCCACTGTTTTTACACCGCAGGCGGGGCATATAAGCATCCCGTCGCGCAGGGCATATCCGCACTGTGGACAATATGTCATATCCTTTTTTCCTCCTTTATTTACGAGGTTTGGTAATAATTCCTTTGAAATATGCGTACTTTTTCCTTAATCCCTTGCTCTTTCTGTAAGCGTAATCGTTAAGTGCCAGCAAATGTGCACCTGCGGCTTTAAGCTCATCCGTTGTGGGCTTACCGCCGAATTCCGCTTTTTCAAAATACTTCATAGCATTCACGGGATTAGGCATATCAGGGTCGGAACGGTGGATACGGGAAGCGTATTCGCCGTGCTTTTCCGCCTTAATGGGAGTGTATCCCAACATCTTGAGAATTGCGATATGCTGGGTGTGCAATTCAATAAGACCTTGCACCGCATCTCCCTCACCGCCGGCGCATTGTTCGCGGAAGAGACGTATACGTTTTCTCCGTTTTTCGTTGCGGCGGTAGATAAGTGCGCATATCAGCACAACAATTATAACACAAACAAGGGCGGAAATACAATAGATAAGCGCTTTTTTGTTTATGCCGGGCACTACTATCACGTCAACCGAGCCGTCTTCCCCTTCGGAAACCACTTCGCTTTCAAAAACGCTGGATTCAGTTTCGCTCGATTCATCGCTCACTTCTTCGCTTACGTCTTCACTTACTTCCTCGCTCACTGTTTCGCTTATATCCTCGCTTGATTCTTCCGGCTGGGAAACATCCTCGGGGAAGTTGGGCGGGTCAAGAATAGGGCCGTCGGAGCTTATGGAGTTTATCATAGCGCCGTAAGTCATTTCAATGGGCACCCAGCCCAGACCGTTAATGTTTACTTCGCACCAAGCGTGGGAATCGGAATCGTAAATATGTCGGTTTCCGTTGTTATCACTTGAACGGGAAACGTAACCCGTAACGTATCTGGCATCAACACCTATAGAGCGGAGCAACAGCACTGCGGTGGACGCAAACTGTACGCAATATCCCTCGCCGGTGTTAAAGAGAAAGTTATAAATACTGTCCTTGGAATGGTCGTAATTTACGTATCTGTCGGACATCTGGGGGTTCATGGTATAAAATTTTGTTTCGGTAAGATATCTCTGAACCGCCTGTACAGCGTCCAGTTCCGCATCGGGACTTTGTAACCAGTCCTCATAGCTTTGATAGCCGAAATATTTCCGCAACAGATTCACTGCCAAGGCTTTAAGCTCTTTATCAAGAAGCTTGTCGCCGGAAACAGATATCTCCTCGTTGTAAAAATCTTCTTCGCCAAAGAGGCGGAGGTCGGGAGAGGTTTCCGAATAATACCGCAGAAAATCAAACCACTCAACGTCGCTTTCAAATCCGACAAAACGGTGGGTCATCATCATATAAGCGGGATATCTTTCGTCTATACCGTCTCTGTCAAGGTCATAGTACATTTCTGCGTTTTCGGATATTATCCGCACTGTTCCCGTAGCAACTGGGGGATGGAGCGGCTGTCTTGCCGCAGCGGCAATCAGCGTGGATTGTCTCCAATCGGCGGTTACCATTTTATCACGCTGTGCGTCAGCCAGCTTTTGCATGGCGTTATCCAGCAGCTCGTTGGAAACCGATGTGGCAAGAGTCCAGGTGCTGTCGCTGTAAGAATCATATATACGGCGGCGGAAGAAGATGTCTTCCTTGTCCGGCGCGCCGGAAACCACGTACAAAAGAATGTTCTGGAACTCAATATCCTCAAGGTCGGTTTTTGCCTGCCGTTCCTCAAGGTCGGCAAGCAGTTGCTCAAAGCCTTCCCAGGAAACGTCTCCGCTTGCGTCCCCGTATCCGCCGGGGGAAACGCCGGGAGGAGCGATACCCGTAAGCTGGGATATAAGATCCATTACGCTTTTTGAAAAGCTTTGGTCGGTCGCAACGGGCATAAGCACCAGCAGAGTTGCAAGAAAGAACGCGGTTATTTTGGTGCCCACCTTGGTTACGGGCAGTACTGCGCCCATAGCCGCGCCTGCTTTCGCCTGTGCAGAAATACACAGCATTGCAATAACACAAAGTATGCACATATAAAAATACATACTGTCGGTACGTTCAAGACATACAAAAAGTCCTGCGGTAAGGGCGGAGGTAAGCACCACCGGAACTATAATCTTGCACCGCACAATAAAATGGGTAAGGACTATACCGCACACCACCGTAAGTGCAAGGACTGCGGCGGTAAGACCGGGGTCCCCGTGATAACGGTAGCCTAGGTCGTACTGGGGGGAATATTTATATATTTCAATTCCCACCAGCAGTATTTTTGTTTCTAACGATTCTATTATATCGGGCAAAAACAAAAACAATGCTCCGCTGCCCAAAACTGCGGCGGAAGTGTATGCCACCCATTCTGCACTGAACAGATAGACCACGGCAGTAAAAAGCGCGGTAATAACTGCGGCAACGCCTACGGTTTTTTCGTTTACTTCGGGAAACAGTATTTGCACCGCATACCCCGAAAGCACATAGGTCGTAACCGCGCTTAACAGTGCGGCAGCAACAAAACCGGATGCTTCGGAAAGGCTGTTAAATATAATATCTTTTCTTTTTGTGTTGGGAAGCAGTCTCATCTTTTACCTCCCTCGCCCGCGTAGGTAACCACTACTCCCGAGCTTTCAAGACTTTTTAATACCGCCGTGTCGGATTCGGCGGGGTCGGAGCATACCGTAACCACAATTCCTTTTACGTTGGGCGCTTCGGTTTGTATGGCTATTATCTGCGCCGCAGTATCGGTATTAAGAGCGCCGGTAACAAGGTTAACTCCGTCGCACCCCGCAAGAAGGGATGGGTCTATACGCCGTGTGCCGGCGTCGGTAACATATCCGCTTTCGCAAAGATATATAAAGCCTTCGTCAAGGGTGGCGGAAACGCCTATATCTTCTTTTCCGTTCCTCCACGCCAACACTACATTGCTTCCGTCTGCGCAAAGGGTGGTGCACAGACCGTATGCTGTTTCCAGCACTTTATCAAGAAGCACACAGTTTGTGTCGGCATCCTTTTGTCCAAAGAAATAATCGCCGCTATCGCAAAGGACACAATAGCATTTTTCCTTGGGAGATGCAAACTTTATTATCTGCAGTTCTTCTTCTCTTGCGCTCTTTTTCCAGTGAATATCCTTTAAGCTGTCGCCGGGGACGTAATCGGCTATTTCAAAAACCTCGTCGCGGTCGTCGCCGCGCTTGGTTCTGTCCGCGCCTTCACCCATACCGGTGTTCACCTTTACCGCCTCAACCGTTCTGCCTGTAACCGGAACTACCGCAAGACTTGCCTCAAGGTCAGCCTTGCTTACAATACGGAACAGACCAAGCGGGTCGTAAAGGGATATACCGGTGCAAAACACTTTTGCCGTTCCTGCCAAGCCAAAGCTAAGCTTTTTGTCTGCTGTAACCACTTTAAGTCCGCCCATGGTAACGCCTGTTTTGGTTTTTACCCTGGTGCGGGAGGAGACATATCCGTCCTTTCCGCTTTTAGGCACGTAAAGAGACGCGCCCAGACGGAATATGGGGAATATAAAATAATTGGTTACGGAAAGAACCGCGTGGGCGCTTTCGCCCTTTCGGATATATGCTTTGTCAAAATGCAGTTCCGCGCTTATTCCGCAAAAGCATATAAACATATACAATGCGGATATGAGGGGTAGAATAATAAGAAATGTTGCAGCAACCCCAAGGGGCGTGTTCTGTCTTATAATAGCAAAGCAGGAAAGACCGAAAGTTACGGCGGCATAGAGAGGCAAAGCAATGGTAGGAAGGGGATAAAAAGGTGCGGTTATCAGCCTTTTTTGGTTGATTTCGTTCTTTTTCATTTATCTTCCCTTGCCTCTGTGGGGCACATCGGTATTTTTCAAAATGCTTAAAAGTATTTCCTCTGCGGTAAGGAAGTTTCTCTTCGCTTCCTGCGAGAGGGTTATTCTGTGGTTTATAACGGGTACGAACATGGCACCGATATCATCGGGTATAAGATAATCTCTGCCCTGCAGATATGCGTATGCCTTTGCAAGACGAATAAGCATTACGCTTCCTCTGGGAGACGCGCCAAGAGAAATGCGGCTGTCGTTTCTGGTTGCGGTAACAAGAGAAACGGCATATCTGTATGCTTCTTCCTCAACGGCCACTTCCTTTACCTCTGCGCGCATTTTCATAATGCTCTCTCTGTCGGTAACGGGGGTAAGGGTAGGCAGGGTGTTTTCGTGGGTCATACCTGCGGCAATACGCATTTCCGCCTCAAAAGAGGGGTAACCCATAGAAAATCTTATTGCAAAACGGTCAACCTGCGCTTCGGGCAGGGGATACGTACCGACAAAACCCATAGGGTTCTAGATTGCAATTACCGTAAAAACGGGGGGAAGGGGGTGGTTTTCGCCGTCAACGGTGACGTTACATTCACTCAT